>JAGMEZ010000325.1 GCA_023127905.1 Caldifarciminota bacterium | reverse complement strand
GACATTGAGTACACCTGGTCAGGGGGAGATTCACTCTTTTTTGTTGAAAGGAGTATGTTTCCATCTGGAACAGGCGTCCCTATTTCTTTGTCACAGGGTGATACGATTTATGATACACAGGGTTTCACATTTGACCCATCCTGGAATTTTGTAAATATGTATATTGCAGTGTTTATCCAGAATGATACAGGCAAAGAAGTGCAACAGGCTGCAAAATGGACAATACCAGTTGATGTTCCGGCTATTTCCTACAAAGGAAATTATATTGATGACTCCTCTGGTGATAACGATGGTAGGGCAGACCCTGGTGAGACAGTTGATATGATTATTTCACTCTATAATAATCCTCCACCTTTCCAGCCAGCTACGAACGTTTCGGCAACAATATCAACAGATGACCCTGATATTACAATTAACAACGGTACCGCTTCGTTCCCTGATATACCACCTGATAATACAGTTACAAATGTATTGGACCCATTCAACTTTTCTGTTTCTTCATCTGCATCTGTTCACAGGGCAAAATTTATTCTTGACATAAGCGCACAGCCTAACAACTACACAAGAACCGATTCCTTCTATCTTATGATAGGGAGACCTGATATTATATGTATTGATAACGATGGGGGAGATGCAATTGGTAATATTGAGAACTATTTCTCTACTGCCATAGAAAATATTGGTCTTTTATATGACATGGCAACTGATTCTTCAATTGAGATACAATTTTTGGATGAATATTCTGTTGTCGTCTGGTTTACAGGTGAACTTAGATCAAATACTGTTTCATCTGCAGCTCAAACACTTCTTTCTAACTACCTTGATGGAGGCGGTAATCTTTTTATTACTGGACAGGATATCGGTTATGATATAGGAAGTACTGCGTTCTACACAAATTACCTTCATGCTGTTTTTACATCGGATGATGCAAATTACTATTATGTGCTTGGTGTTGATGGTGACCCAATAGGTAACGGTCTTTCCTTTACAATATCTGGGGGAGGAGGAGCAAATAACCAGGGTTCTCCGGACGTAGTTTCAAAAACTGCTGGTGCAGATACAGTGTTTGAATATGCTGGAGCAATTGGACCATGCGCGGTAAGATACAGTGGTATCTATAAAACAGTCTATTTCTCTTACGGTTTCGAGGCAATAGGCAATGAACCAGATAGGATTGAAGTTCTAACGAGGATTCTTCAGTGGTTTGGATTGCTCCCGGGTATAGAGGAAAATCCAGTATCATCTACTCCCCAGAAACCTTATATCAAAATTTCCCCCAATCCATTTACATCAGTAGTTAGTGTCAAGTATTCAGGGATTAGTGAAAGACACAACGTCAGCTTAAAGATTTATGATATGTCTGGTAGATTGGTGAAAGATTTTTCACTACCTACTACTAACTCCTTACTCCCTACTAAAATCACCTGGGATGGCAGAGACAGAGA
>JAGMEZ010000324.1 GCA_023127905.1 Caldifarciminota bacterium | reverse complement strand
TATCCACTGCCGTATCATGGGATGGTAGAGATGAGTTGGGAAATGAAGCACAAAGCGGAGTTTTTTTCATAAGGCTTGAGGTTGGAGACTACTATGAAACGAAGAAACTCCTGCGTTTGCGGTAATTTTTTAAACAGAAAAGGAGGCAAGGATGAAAGAAGGATGTAAAAAAGTATTGTTTACAGTAGCAGTAGTGATGTTTCTTTTAGGTAGCAATCTCTATGCCCAGGCTCCTGATACTCTCTGGACAAAGACCTATGGAGGAGTACTGTTGGATGAAGGTTATTCAGTTCAAATGACATCTGATAGTGGATATGTTATTGCAGGATATACCAGGTCTTTTGGTATTGGACCTCAAGAATTTTATCTTGTAAAGACAGATGCCGATGGTGATACCAACTGGACAGGAACCTATGGAAAAGGTGATATCGATTGTGGTAACTCAGTTTGCGAGACCTCGGATAATGGTTACATTATAGCAGGATATACGGATGGAACAAATGGTGGGGATGTTTATGTTGTAAAGACCAATGCTGTTGGTGATACGATGTGGACGAAAACCTATGGAGGAACAAGCGTTGACGAAGGTTATTCAGTTCAAGAGACTTATGATGGTGGATACATTATAGCAGGAAACACGATGTCATTCGGTCCAAGTTTATTCAATGTTTATCTTATAAAGATAGATGCCGATGGTGATACGATGTGGACAGGGGCATATGGTGGGGGATTCCTGAGGTACTGCTATTCAGTTCTGCAAACCTCTGATAGCAGCGGGTATATTACGGCAGGTATATTGCAGCGTATTGGGGAATGCCCGAATGCATGCCTTACAAAGATAGACACTAATGGAGTTGTTCTATGGACAAAAGAATATGGAGGAACGGAGTATGATTGGAGTTACTCAGTTCAGCAAACTTCTGATAATGGATATATAGTTACTGGATTTACAGAGTCTTACGGAGCTGGTGGTTATGATGTTTATCTTATAAAGACAGATTCAGTTGGTGATACTATGTGGACAAAAACCTATGGAGGCGCAGGTGATGAAGAAGGTCTTTCGGTCATAGAGACGTCTGATGGTGGATATTTGATTGCAGGATATACTGATTCTTTCGGTGCTGGATACAATGATGTTTATCTTATAAAGACTGATGCCGATGGTGATACCATCTGGACAAAGATCATTGGAGGGACTGGTTCTGAAAAAGCTTATTCGGTTCAGGAAATTTCAGAGGATGAATACATCATTGCAGGGAGTACAAGTTCTTATGGTGCAGGATTCAGTGATGTTTATCTTATAAGGATGGGAAGAGATAAACTTGCTCCGGATGTTCAAGTATCCTACCCCAATGGTGGTGAAATATTTCAGCCAGGTGATACCTGTGATATTGCCTGGATTGCGACAGATAATGTTGGAGTCGACTATGTGAGCATTTTTTATTCAATAAATACGGGTAACAGCTGGGATACCATTGCAACCGGTGAGCCGAATGATTCTCTCTATGAATGGATAATTCCGGATACGCAATCTGATAGTTGTTTGGTTAAAGTCGTTGCCTATGATACAAGTCTCAATGTTGGTGAAGACGAGAGCGATTCCCTTTTCATAATTTATCAGGTTGGAATAGAAGAAAATATTCCTTCTCCAATTTCTTTTGCTCGTTTGCAAATTAGACCAAACCCATGCA
>JAGMEZ010000323.1 GCA_023127905.1 Caldifarciminota bacterium | reverse complement strand
CTTCTTTAATGGCATACATACAGCAAACTGAGGAGCAATATCCTTTGCCCAGTTTACAGTCTCTTGATCCAACACACTGAATCCATGCAATTTTTTTAGGAACTTTTCTATCTGATGGTCTCTGAACATGTCCACCGTAGGGACCAGATGCGGAAAGTATACGTTCAAACTGCATACTACTCACTACATTGGGATATCTTCCATATCCATATTCCGTTTTAACCTCCGGAGAAACTGTGGACGCTCCTGAGGTTAGAACAAGAGATCCGACATTTAGTTTTTGCAACTGTTCTTTATCGTCAAAATTGATTGCGTCTGCTTCACAGAATTCCAGACAAACTTTGCAATCTCCATTCTTTAAGTGTACACAATATTCTTCATCAACTATTGCACAGTTTGGCACTGCTTGAGCAAAAGGAATATGTATTGCTGGTCTTTCCGTTAACCCGCATTCGAATTCAGATAAGAGCGGTCTTGGTACGTTTTTTGTTATTCTTTCAAGCTTGATGGCTTCTGTCGGACAGATATTGAAACATGCACCACAGGTTTGACATACTTCTGATTGCACATTGAATGCAGGTTGCACCTCCCTTTTTTTACCCCTATGGGCAAAACCAATAGCACCCCTTCCCATCCTTTGTTTGCACATACGAACGCAGAGTCCGCAAAGAAGACAGTCCTCATTCTTTGGCTCTATTCTTACCTTTGTTACCCCTAATTCATTTGCGATCCTTTTGACCTCTTTTGAATCAGGACATCGTGCAAGGAGTAACTCAGCCATAATCCTACGGTTTCTATTTACCCTATCAGTGTTCGTCTTAACGATTAGCCCTTCAAGAGCAGGATATGTGCAGGATGCCTGAATAGAGGATTTACCACCATTTTGATTTACTTCTACAAGACAAAGTCTGCAGGCACCGTATCCTGGAAGTGCCTTATTGTAACACATAGTTGGAATTTCTATGCCGAGCCCTCTTGCTACTTCAAGGATTGTTTTCTCAGGATTTGCTTCTGTCTCTATAC
>JAGMEZ010000322.1 GCA_023127905.1 Caldifarciminota bacterium | reverse complement strand
GAGGCCCGCCTACGCTTTGGCTTCTGCGGGTTGTTGTCCACAGAAGTCCAAACGAAGGAGGACTTCCAGCCTCACCTGTCCCGTGGAATAGAGAGTTGGCTAGCGATAATGTTATTCCACAGAACCTGTTGTGTATGATAAATCTATTTAATTAAATTATTTAACATAAACCATCTTCTTCGTTATTCGTTTGCTTCCTGTGTTTAACCTGTAAAAGTAAACACCACACGTAACCTCTTTTGATTCTTCATCCTTGCAATCCCAACTAACCTGATAATATCCAGGATCGATCTTCCCGGAAATAAGTGTCCTGATTACCCTTCCAGTTACATCATAAATAACTAAACTTGTAACATCATCCTTGCTGCTCAATGGTATGCCAAACCTGATACTCATCGTCCTTGTAAAAGGATTGGGGAAATTCTGATTTATAAACATCTTTGTTGGAATACAATTAAATTTACCAAGATCAACAAGTATGGGACCAAAATAGGAATAATTACTATGTATATCAACCTCGCAAAGCCTGTAATAATAGGATTTTCCAAATTCAACACTTCTATCCTCAAAACAGTAATCCGTTGAATGAGAAACAGTACCCTGTGCCTTCATTTTCCCTATGGTTACATAATCCCCAGCCTCTTCCTCTTTCCTCTGAATCAACCACTGGAAACTTTCCTCTTCAGCTTCTGTCCGCCATTTCAAAAGAACAAAATCGTCCTTTACAACAGCAGAAAACTCTGCCAACTCAAAAATCCCTACTGGATTCAATTCTTGTTCATCCGTTGTAAATTTTATTGCCAGTCCGGTTTTTATTGGAGATGCTCCCAGTGTATACTCAGTGTCATAAAAATACTGTATCCCGTCTGTTTTCGTGTGATTCTCTATTCCAGTTGTAAAATCTAACTCTTTTGGAGTATCTTTATAAAGGATAACTATTTCTCCATCTCCAGTAAATGTAGTACCTCCAGCATTACTTGTTCCTCCAGTAGTATCATAAAGTATTATCTGGAAGGTTTCTCTATTAGGTGTTAAATAATGCCTGACACCACTATATTCTATGATAAATCTATGATTGGCTATATCACTATAATAATACCATCGTTGGGGACCCGAATATTCTCCACCCATATTATCCCATAATCCAGCTATCATTGTTCTATCTGCAAAGTAGTAGGGTAGTGGTGTATTGTTGCCATAGCTATTATTTCCTTGAGCTGCAGTGAAGGATATATATCCATCTGATGCTGCTGTGACAGAGTCATAGGATTGACCATAGAAGTTAAAGGAAAAAGGAAGTTCTACCTTTTTCGTTTGCCCTCCATGATTAGTACCAAACGCTGCACCCGGTCCACCATTGTTAGGGTCAATCTCAAACCATTCATAGATAGGGCATTCTGTGAAATTGCTATCTGTGTTATCGTATGCATAATAGCCATATGCATCTGGACCTACGGGATCATTTGTCCTTAATGAAGTAACTATTTCTTTGAAAAATACCTCATTACTGTAGCTTCCACCACCTGAAGTTATAGAGAGTTTAAATGATATTTCTTTATAAGATATATTACTGTCTGCCCTTACTATGAACGGATTGGAAGCATTGTTTCCAGTAGAACCGGATACTATATTGCCAAAATTCGAAACTCCATTTATTATGACTATACCAGAGGAATTTGTGCTCAATATCGCTTGTGTACCATCTGCTACAATACTACCACTATTAAAAAGCTCTACAGTTATTTCAACAGTCTCACCGGGGTCGAGCAATCCATTGGGACGGGATTGTCCTGTATCGCTTATGGTGTGCTCTCTGCGTGCTAAACATGGATGGGTACCTTCTGCGGGTTGCGGCGGATCTGTTGTCCATTTTATCACACGACCTGCAACAGGAGGAGCTGCACCGTCACCGATTCTATAAATACCATTACCGTAATAATCTAAATCCCTATACAAGTACTCAAGTCCACCTGTTTGTGTTGGATTTTCAATTCCTATACATAAATCCATATCATAGAAATCAGCAGGTGTATTTTTATATTGAGCAACTATCTCACCATCTCCTGTAGCTGTAGAATAATATACAGGGTCGTACAGGATAATCTCGAATGAATCTGGATCCCACGGACCATCAGCAATACTTTTATTATGGCAATGCCACTGTACAATGAACCTGTGATTTTCTGAGTCATAATCATACCAGATTGTGTCTCCACAACCCGGGTCCCTTACAAGATTATGCCATGTCCAGGCAACCGCCACCATACTACTTGGACCTTCTTCATGTCCTGGTTCATTGAAAATTGGTTTACAAAAATACCATTGTAAAGGCTCGTCATTACCCCACAGGTCATACTGATCACCCAATCCCATCCACCCATTTTTACATATTGTTATCCTATCATAATCAACGCCATAGTATTTGAAAATGAATGGTATATCTAACCTAACGGGATCAAAGTATCACCCATAGTTTGCGTCGGTAATTGCAGTGCCAAAATCAGAGATATCAATCCATGAATAAGTAGGACACTCTGTGTATCTCACATCTGTATTGTCGTATGCATAGTATCCATATTCATCAGGTCCTTGAGGATAATAAGATGCTACCTGACCAATCACAATTGAAAACTCTATTGTATCACCAAAACCCTCAGTACATGTAACTATCAACTCAAAGGTAACCTTATGATCAACAGGTGTGACAGGATCAGCACTAATAATAAAAGGATTAGATCCATTAGATCCTGTTTCCAAGGTTCCTATTGAACCATAATCAGCAAGTGAATCAGTAATGATTATATACATGTCATCGGTTCTCAATTTTGCATTAACCGCGGTTGCATTACCAAAACCCTTATTCCGTGCGTAAATAATCATATCTACAGTCTCCCCAGGATCTAAATAACCATTTGGTATAATTTGTCCGGCATCATCAACAGTATCTCTGACAAAAGTAAAAACTGGTGTTCCAACTGTCACTGTAGGATGGGAAATCCAAAAGTTCATACCATCCTCGCAAGATAACTCGAATTCAATCAGATGACCATTTGTGCATGCAGAAGCAATAATGAAGTCGTAATCGTCTGGAGTCAAGGCAGAATCACCTGCTGCAATATTTCCAAACAATTCTACACTGTCAGTTATGGTTACATATGGGTCGGTTGTTCTCAAGGTTCCTGTAATATTAGATACATTAACTGTACACCAATTTTTTACCCAAAGAGACATCTCAATCGATTCACCTGGATTGCAAATGCCATCGCTATTACCACTACTTGTCCCGGAGTTATCATCATCTATTGTATGTGTACAATAGCCAACAAAACCTGATGAAACAATCTCTGCATTCCCTTCATAAGGTAAATGATTCATACACGTAGTAGTAACCCTCAACGTATCAACAGCCGGAGAGGTAATAACAAATGTAACATCACCTGAAACATCTGTGTATCCTCTTGAGTAGACACTCATATCATCAAACATGACACAAATCAACGCATTTTGAATTGGAACCCCTGTTTCTTTATCCTTTACATTAACAGTGAAATACTCTGTGGAACCCATAGGAAGTGTAGCCGGATGTGTAACAAGGAGAGATTCGGGTATGGCTGTCCACATAGGCATCTCAGGGTCACCGAAAAGCCAGAGTTCATAGATACACCATCTATAACAGAGGTAATAACCTTCGGCAATAGCAGTAGCAACCCAGGGATCCTTCGCTGCTGCAAGGGCTGCACCAAGGTGACATATACTATCATTAAAAATTGCATGATAAAAGGTTGTGTCGATAGTCTCGGAAGGTCCCATTCCTGGTATATATCCCCAGCCATACCGGGTATTCATAATAGTAGCAACTGCACCGTTCTGAGAATAGTTAACAAATTGTTCTGCAAAACAATCACTCGGTGACATACAGAAGTCAATGGCACCATTCCAGCAACCTATTGAGGTAAAGACACCGAGCTTATCTCCATTCGTCAGTCCCCAGATATCCCCAATATCCATTACTACACTACCATCTGCATAATAGATCCCCCAATTGCTGCCATGCGCTGAGAAATGAGTGTATCCAACTCCATTATTTATTGCCGCAATTACAGCTGGTTTGCTCAAAGAGCCATCAGATTCATACAATTTATTGTCATTCCACCCCATAGGCGTTATGTCTGCGATGTAATTATTGACTGTATCGCCCCAGTAATTATAGTAAGTGAACAACTCTACTGCTGGGAGTAGCATATTCTGGTTATAATCTAAGGGTGGATTTTTCTCATAGGTGAGTACTTTCCCCACAAACCTCTGTGCCTGGCTTATACTATTAACAGGTGCCCTTCCAACATACACATCTGAATACATGTCAACTCTATCCGAAACCTCACCATATGTCTCATCATTATCATAATCCCAGTCCCTATCAAAAACATAGTAATCTCCATAAATATCAGAAAAATAAAGGTCACAGGGAATGGTATCTCGTTTGTCACCCTCAGCTTCTCTATAGTAGGCATCTCTTCTTGGCACTATCTCCTGACTTGGAAAATACTCATAATCGCATTGACCCCCTAAAAGGAAATACACCGTACCCCAGGTATCATTGGCATCCTTTATGAAATTTCTTATCTTTTCCTGATTATCAGAACCTGTATAGTTAGTATATATCCAGCCTACATTCACGACCTTTGAAGGAACACCTTTCTTCGTTTTCCAATCTGCAAGCCGCTGGAAAATCGTATCCATTGCTATCCCCGCGCTATCAGGTCCTGTTATTATTACATATTCATAGGTTCCTGCTGGCAGAGATTTTCCTCCATGAGAACCTGTTTCAATTATAGGAGGTTTATACATCTCTATATCTCCCTTGTTTTCAACAATACAGCTAATCCGTTTTTTCAGTAGATTCATTTCATTATCAGCAATTCCCTTTACAGGTACTTTTGTCTCCTCATAGTAGATTTTGATAGTTATTCTCGAATGGAGAACTATCTTTTTATCAGCAGGAGCATACCTAACTGGATAAAGAACAATATTTGCGATCTTGAATCCTCCCATATTCCCGGTACTGTATTCTCCAAGAATATCCGAGGGGTACAGGGTCTTCATCGTATATATTAAAGATTTCGGTTTCATAAACTCAACTTCGACTCCCGGTAAGGATAACGGTTTAGCTGGGTATGTATGAGACCATGATTCTGCAGATGAAAGTGTAAAAGCAGGTTGGGCAGGAAAGATATTGTATAGACCCAGAAGCTCTTCTCTATCAGCACTAACAACTTCAACCTTTGCAACAGTGGCTCCAGCCGGGATAAGGACTGAAAGGTATTTCACTGGAAGTTTTGGTTCCCCAACTCTGTTTATGTTATTACATCCTTTCAATGTAAGATAGTCGTAACCTCTAAGTCTGCAAAAGGATATTTCACTCCTATGAAAGGAAACCTCTCTTACCATCTCACCTGCCATTGATACTGAAATCATTAAAAGGATAAATAAAACATAAATTATAAAATTTTTCATTGCCTAAACTCCTTTCTTATCGAGTTATTTTATTCTTCTCATCGCAGCAAAACAAGTTTCTTAGTTTCAGAAAATCTCCCAGCGGTCAAACGGCAGAAAAAGATCCCTGAAGGTACTTTCACATTTGAATTATCTCTACCATCCCAGATTACAGTATGTGAACCTGCATCTTGATTTCTATATGTGAGCGTTTTCACCAATTGCCCGGAGACATTGTAAATCCTCATACTGACATTACTGCTTATTGGTAAGTAATAGAGTATCGTAAATCTGTTGATAACAGGATTTGATGTAAATGATAGGGAAAAATGGTTTTGAGGAGTAACTCCATTTACCTCTTCTATCCCTGTGGGGGTTTGCTTAAGCTCAAGATGCATTATCCAATCTTTGTAATTTGCAAAATTTTCCCAGTGTCCTGCTCCATTCTTAAAGTAATAACGCCAG
>JAGMEZ010000321.1 GCA_023127905.1 Caldifarciminota bacterium | reverse complement strand
TTCTTAAGAACAAATGAAGTTTCTCTTCTCAACAAGGTTATCAAACACAATGTGATTGATGTGTTCTCTATGCTCAGACTTCTATCACATTTTGTAGAGCTGCTTAAAGGAATTGACAAGATTCGAAATCCTGAAGTTCTCTATTCAATCTCAAGATTATTTATTGAACTTAAAGACAATGATACATCTATCCAACTCATGAGAAAAGCACTAAGATATACAGATAATATCCCTTTAATCTTTGAAGTAAAGAGAGAACTTTCATTAATTTTTAAGCGATTAGCTATGTGGGATAAGGCTGAAGAATTATGGACCGAGCTTCTATCAGAAACTCCCCTTGAACCATTTCCATATATCGAACTTGCAAAGTATTATGAACATAAATTACAGAATTTTAATAAAGCTAAGGATATACTAAATATCCTTAAAGGAAACCTTGGAGATGATTGGGAATTCTGTACATACGACGATATTACAAAAAGGGAAATAAGGATACATAGAAAATTAGATAAACAGGATAATTAACTTGACTTCTGAGATAAAATTATATATTATCCCATAATAAAATGAACGGCAAGAAAATGGGGAAAGTATGAAATATTTCATTTTTTTAATCCTTTTTATCTGTACAATAGCTCTTTTTGCAGAAGATGTAGAAAAGGTACCATCATTCTTCCTTGAATCGATGGAAAATGAGATAGTCTGTATTGATTCCCTACGCGGGAACTACGTAATAATTGACTTCTGGGCAATCTACTGCAAGAGTTGTGTAGAAGGTCTTGATGCGATGAAAGGTATCTTTGCAAAATATAAGGAAAGAGGACTGGTTTTCCTTGCAATCGATGAGGATGGACCCAGGAATATCTCTAAGGTACCCGGATTTGTTAAAGGACATAAATGGGAATACACTATTCTTTACGACAAAAACCAGGAAGTTAAAAACCTTTTCGGTATCCAGGCAATCCCTGAAACCTATATTATTGATACTGAGGGTAATATAATCTACAGTCACAGGGGATATAAAAAAGGGGATGAGCAGGAAATAGAAGAAAAGCTTGAAGAACTCTTTCCAAAAAATGAAGGTGATGAGTAGAAAGAACCTCCTTATTTATTTAATTGCCTTCTTCCTATTACTTTCACATTCTTTATCTTTTACCCACATACTTCAAATACTCGGGAAAAACAAACTTTCATACTGGCAGAGGAAAGAGGATAAGGAAAATTTTTTTGAAGATGCCTTAACAGTTAACGCTCTTTATGGAAACTTCAGAGGAAACATCGAATGGTACATATATGAACCTTCAAATGTAACATATGCTTTAAGAAAAGAAGGAATAAGAAAAAGGTTTATCGAATTTAAAAACCCTAAATTTACCATTAAAGCAGGTAATTTCTATCAATCTTTTGGAAGAGGGTTAATTCTCAATCAAACAGACGAGACAACCGGCAGCCTCAAGAAGGATATTGATGGCATTTATCTTGACTACTCTGATAAATTTATAACTTTATCACTTTTATCAGGCAAACCAAGAAACCTTCTTTTTTCAAATAGGAAATATTCTGTCGTTAACGGTACAACCGACTTACTTCAAGGTGGTAATTTATCCTTTAATTGTATTTCCAATTTCAAACTCGAAGCAAACGCTGTAAAACTTTCAAGTGAGAATCCCGGAGTCGAGACACCAAGAGAAACCTATCTTTTCGGATTAAATATCAGCACCACTGGTGGACCATTTATACTATATGCTGAATTTGCTAAAAGAGATGGATGGGATGAACTACAGTTTATTGAAACAGAAGGAATTGGGATGTACGGTTCTCTCACTTTTTTCATAGATTTACTTTCCGCAAGTTTTGAATATCTTAATTACGATTCACTGGGATATGGTGGAAACGTATACAGGTATAATGCACCACCCACAGGAAATCTTGACGGTTACACAATAAACAGGGCAAGCGATGAGAAAGGATGGATGCTTGATATTATATCAAACCCATTCGGCAACTGGTACCTTGAACTTAACAAATCAATCTTATCCACTATCTCCTCTGATTCAATAGGTTTCGAAGAACTGTACGCTGAAATAAAAGGCGATTTGTGGAGGGAAGGAACTTCATTTCTCATAAGCATTAAGAATCTTGAATATAAAAAACCTGAACCAATAATTAATACGAAAACAGAATTGATACCACACATCGATGTTATGAATTCCATGGGACCTCATTCAATTAAAGTTGGTTTAAATTCAAGATTTGTAGAAATTGATACAACATCGTTTATGGATAACGCTGCCTCAATTGATATAGGCATATTCTCCTATCTTTCATTTGCAGGTAGATGGGAAATAAGAGACAAAGAAGTACTTCTTGAAAGTGAGGGCACTGAATGGAAAGTAATTGAGCTGCGCTGGGATATCTCTGATTCCCATACACTCAACATTATGGCAGGTTCTGAAAAAGGTGGCCTTGTATGTACTGGAGGCGTATGCAGAATTGAAGAACCTTTTGAAGGTATAAAAATCAACCTATTAAGCAGATTCTAAATAAAAAATTAAGGGGAATTAAATGAAAAAGAAAACTAAATCATTAAAGAAAAAGCTGATTCGAGAACTAAAACCCGCATGGGATATATATACCGATAAAGAGAAAAAAAAGGTTTTGGAATATGGAAACGGATTCAGAAATTTCCTGAGTCTTGTTAAAACAGAAAGAGAAACAGTAGAGTGGATGAGAAGCAATGCAGAAAGAAATGGTTTTGAAGTAGATTCAAAAAAGAAAGGTAAAAAATTTTACAAGGTAAACCAAAATACAAGCATCGCACTTTCTATTCTTGGAAGCAAACCAGTATCAGAAGGCGTAAGAATAGTAGTTTCTCATATAGATTCGCCGAGACTTGACCTTAAACCAAATCCACTTTATGAGGAAATAGAGCTCGCTCTCTTCAGGACACATTACTATGGTGGAATAAAAAAATACCAGTGGACTGCAATACCCTTATCCCTTCATGGAATTATTATAAAAGAGAATGGGAAAAAGATAAAAATAAATATTGGAGATAATCCGGAAGATACCGTTTTTACTATTGCCGATCTTCTTCCCCACCTTTACCGAAAGACACAATCACAGAAAAAAATATCAGAAGCAATTGAAGGAGAAAAATTAACCCTTCTTGCAGGCAGCATTCCTTTTCCTGACAATGAAGAGAAAGAAAGAGTAAAACTTGCTGTTATGGAGATTCTATACAATAAATACGGGATAAAGGAAGCAGATTTTATCAGCGCTGAGATTGAAGTTGTTCCCGCAATGCCAGCAAGGGATGTAGGATTTGACAGAAGTATGGTAGGAGGATACGGGCAGGATGATAGAATATGTGGTTATACATCCTTTTCTGCAATTAATGCGATAAAAAATCCTGAGCATTCCACTCTTGCCCTTTTTGTTGATAAAGAAGAGATAGGCAGTGTTGGTGCTACCAGTGCTCAATCACAATTTCTTGTTGACTGTATCAGAGAAATTATTTCGAGGAAAGAAAAAACATCAACCTTTGACAAGATTAGGAATGTCTTCAACAGTTCAAAAGCTCTTTCAGGTGATGTTAATGCTGCAATTAATCCTAACTATCAAAATGTTCTTGAAGAAAAAAATGCTGCAAAACTCGGATATGGAGTCGTTCTAACAAAATATACCGGTGCAGGCGGCAAGTACGGAACAAACGATGCATCTGCAGAATTCCTTAGTGAAATACGGGGATTATTCAATAAGAACAAAGTAATCTGGCAAACAGGAGAACTTGGTAAGGTTGATGAAGGAGGAGGCGGCACTGTCTCGCAGTATATCGCACAGTACGGAATAGAAACTGTTGATTGTGGTCCAGCACTCCTTGGAATGCATTCACCATTTGAGATTTGCAGTAAAGCAGACCTCTACGAAACCTTCAAAGCATATAGAGCCTTTCTGAAATCGTAATTTCTTCACAATTGTAGGAGGGATTTCCTAATCCCGATATCTTCGTAACACACCACTAAATCATATCTTTTATTTGTCTGGTGAACAGGAAACTGGTTCTGTTAGTGAACATTTCCTGAATGAGGGAGTGATGTAGAGCGCATTTTCAGGACAAATGTGCACACACCTGCCACAACGGATACAGTCTACATCAGTTAAATTTTCATATATCTTAATGTCCATAGGACAGACATCCCTGCACATATTGCAATCTTCGCAGATATAATCACCTTTTTTCAGATTAACCTGCAAAAGACTTACCTTATTGAAAAGGGCAAGTATTGCACCAAGAGGGCAGAAGATTCTGCAGAAAGGTCTCTTAGATATTACAGAAAGCCCGATGATAATACTTAGTATCCCAAGTTTAGTGAAATAGAGCCAACCGAGAAGACGCCTGAGACCTACTAAACCACCAGTCTGTGGGTTCCAGGCAATAATAGGGATTCCTCCCTCAAGTAAACCAACAGGGCAAACTTTTGAAAACCAGGATTCACCTGTAAAGTAAGGAAGTAAAATCACCACAATAACCAAGATAGCAAACTTGAAGTATGAAAAAAAACGGGGAATAGTTATCTTAAATGTCCTGATTTTGTACAAAAGATCCTGGATGAACCCAAAAGGACACAACCACCCACAAGGTGCTCTTCCCACTGAAAAACCAGTAACTCCAAAGATACCAATTAGATAATATGGAATTGCTCTTATTGCAGAATAATGCTGTAAGATTCCAATAGGACATGCAAAACGGGCAAAAGGACATGCGTAACAGTTCAAAACAGGGAATGGGATTCCTTTTAGGTTTCCCTGGTAAATTCCCTTTTTAACTAAAGCATAAAAGTAACTGTTTACTCCAATGGCGCTTAAAAACTGGACAATTACCCTTTTCATATCTCAGTTAATATTAACAGGCGAGGCCCGCCTACGCCTTGGCTTCTGCGGGTTGTTGTCCGCCGAAGTCCAAACGAAGGAGGACTTCCAGCCTCGTAGTGAACCAGGATGCCTTACCTGTTTTATTTCTTGTAAACATCATGAATAACAATCAATTTGCAATACCGATACAGGACAAGCAGAGTAATACTGCATTTCTTAAAACTTCTTGAAAATCCTGAAGTTTCAAACCATACAAAATGAGAAAACCCGAAACTGTAAAACCAATCCCAAATATTATATACCTTTTCATTTTGTAATTTATTAAATTAAAAATACCTTTTTGTCAAGGAAAATCTACCACAGGAAGAACCACAACTTCACACAAAGCATACATAACATGCAAGACATCCTGCCTTAAGGTGTTTCGGGAATGTAATTCCCGAAACTAAATCTTTTTGACATTGTTGTGAAATGTAAAAAAGGGGGGATGAAAACCGTCCCCCCTACTACTTATAGAACAAACTATTTTTATTCATCTTTCTCCGGTATCACATGGATGCCCTTGATGTCTTTCACAGCTTCCTCATAGTTAAAATCAGGACTCTGCTCCTCTGTATGACAGCGTGTACAAACCTCTGCTGTCTGTTCATAAAGCCCATTTTCAACACATTTCTCATGGTCTTTCATTATTGAGAACTTCTTATATAAACTTCCCGGACCGTGGCAACTCTCACATTGAACACCAATAAGATCTGGTGTTTCTGTAGTGTCTACAAATCCTCCTGGTTCTCCAAATCCTACTGTGTGACATGGAAAACAACTTTCGTCTTTAAGACCGGTTGAATCCAATACTCCCTGAAAATTTTTCGCGTGTGTTGTTTCTTCCCAGGATTTATATATTTCCTTATGACAGGTTTTACATTTCTTATAGCCAACATATTCAGGTTTTGGCTCTTCTTCATCTGCACTTAAAAGGATAAATACAAATATTGATATAGCAATAACAATAAAAAGCCATTTTTTATTCTTTAACATTTTTCCACCTCCTTCCTGACTGTAACCTAATGTATTTTTGTACTTTTGTCAAGCAAAAAAAATAAACCATCTCTAATTCCTATCATTTTTTTGTAATATTTCCTTTGTACGTGAATGAATGCTGTTTCAGCTTAATGTATTTACCTTTATTTACTCCAATCTCATTACCACATGAGCACATTACTCTATCACCCTCATGAACCGTATAATCCTCAACGATCCTATCCCTCCAGCAATGCCAGAGCCTTCCCTTTCCAATCTTCAGATACTTATACAACTTTCTTTTGCACTTTGAGCACTTTACCGTTAACATGTCTCTACGATTCTTTGATACTGTTCTTTACCATCATTATACAACACTTCATTCTATATTCTATTGTCTTCTTTCAACAAATTACCATCAATAACTATAAATATACCATTAATACACAATTATTCTCTCGATTTAACCTAAATCTTACATCCAAAATAATACATCCCTTCATCACTTCGCCATCGCCTTCTTCCTCATATCCTTTGGCATTTTCTCAATTGCATACCGCAGCGCCGTACGTGGCATCTTCGTCTTGTTCTTCATAACATACCCAAACACTTCCTTTTGATACTTATTGCTCGCTTCTTTTAGTAACCAACCATATCCTTTCTGGACAAGGTCATCCTGATCCATCATTAGCAAATCGGAAATCTCAAAAACATCCTTAAGATACTTTTTGTCTTCGAGCAAACTTATCAAAAGTACTGCTGATGCCCGTCTAAACCATCGATTCCTTGATTTAGTCCATTCCTTAACTTCCCCCATAAATTCAGGAAACATAAATACAAAAGGTCCAATTACACCTGAACAAAAACCATCACAGTGTCCCCAGTTATTTACATATTTCTTCAACCATGACTTGAATATTTTGAAATCAGTTGGTTTGAATTTATCCTTGAGCCGCGCTGCCCATCCAAACGCAATTCCATGCTCTTCACTGTATTCCTTTTCCAGCAGTTGCTCGCAAAGTTCAAATATTTCTTTCTTGCTTTTGTCTTTTATCTGCAAAAAGTACTTTTTTGAAATTTTTCTGACAATTGCTGTCCTTACACCAAGAAAGTTTATCTCCTGATCTTCCTTAAAAAACCTTTTAATACTCTCTTTATATGCTTTGTCAACATTCTCCTTTAATTCCTTTCTAATATCACTAAGAAGCATCATACTTCTCCTTCCCTATTTAGTACTTAAAACTTAATATTATTTTTACCATTTCAAGAAGAGCCGTTTTTCTTCATAAATTGTACCTTAATTTCGTCCATTCGATTCTTCAGACCTTCAATTGCTTTATTAATTCTCATTTCTAATCTTAAAACATTCCCAACAAGCATATTTACACCACTTGTAATAAATGCGGATGATAGTAATCCTCCAACAAACAACAAAGAAATACAAACACCTTCCCTCCTTTCTTCTTTTCCACAAGTCCCTCTTTAGCAAAGGGGGGAACAAAGTTGTTGTTCTACGATTTAAGCGTGCTCCTTATCTCATCAAGCAATTTCTTTGCTTCAGGAAGATTCAGGTGTTCCCATTGTTTTTCAAGTTTTTCACAGTGATATTCATCACAGTAAGCACAATTTTCAACCCCCTTTTCCAGACCGCACTTTCTCACCTTACATGATAAAATAAAATCCATTACTCGTTTTCCAACTACGGGACACCCATCACAGTTAATATCTTCTTTTTTTATCGGATACTCCTCTGATGACCACTTTTTTGCAGTCTCTTCTCGTAATTCATCGTCATTGTTCAAAGTTGCAATATAAGCGGGACAATCTGTACACACAATACCACAAAAGGCAATCATTTTTTCTTTCTCCACTTCTCCTCCTAATTAAATAAACAGTACTGGGAAACACTTCACCACAGAGCATGTGCTGAGTGAATACGAAGTGCACACAGACCTGCTTGCCGAAGCTTCAGCGCAGGCAGGGATTATTTAGATTCAACAACTTATGAACCATTGCCTTCCCTCACCCCTCTGTGAACTCAATTTCTTGTAAGTTATAGACGAGGCTTCCAGCC
>JAGMEZ010000320.1 GCA_023127905.1 Caldifarciminota bacterium | reverse complement strand
CGAGGAGGAAAGGATTTCCGGAAACAAAATCATAACTTTTAATGTTATACCTCTGTTATATATCCCAAAAGATAAAAAACTATTTTTAATAAAGAAGATAACTTTTCAAGTTTTATTAGAAGAAAGTAATGAACCTGTAAATTACCCAACCAAAAGAACAGCGTTAAGTCAATATTTTGTGAATGAAACAATCAAAAAGAGAATCTTTAATAAAGGAGAATTTGATTCTCGTATATGTTTATCGGAAGTTGAGAAATATAATTCGAATAATCCTCCTGAAGAACTAACAAAACCATCTTCTGGTGATTTGCCAAAGGATTTTTTAGTTATAACCAGTGATGATCTCTTACAGAGTTTTGAAAACCTTACAAAAATGAAGAGAAAAAGGGGACTTATAACCTCAATTATTACGACCACCTGGATAGAGAGTAATTATCCAGGAAGAGACCTCCCTGAGAGAATAAGAAACTTCATAAAAGATGCGTATATGCACTGGGGAGTATCATGGGTCCTCATCGGCGGTGATGTAACCATTGTTCCTACACGTTTTGCACAATTCAAAAGCTGGGAATACAATGGAAGAGTTCCGACTGACCTTTACTATTCTGATTTAGATGGCGACTGGGATAATAACGGCAATGGTATTTTTTGTGAATGCCTTTATGGCAGTAATGTCGATAGTGTTGATGGAAACCCTGATATCTTCGTTGGAAGAATCCCTGTCGAGGCATGCAACGAAGTAGATAATTATATCGACAGAATCATCTGTTATGAAGATAATCCGGACTCTGCGTATATTCCAAAAGCTCTTTTTCTCGGAGCATCGATTTACTCAGGTGGAACTGATGGTTGGGGTGCAATAAAAAGTGAGTATTTAATTGAAAACTATATTCCTTCATATATAATGCCCTACAAACTCTATGCACCACAGATTGATACCTTCCAGACCCCACCCAGGTGGGTAGGCGATGAGAAATTAAACAGGATAAATACAATCTCCAATATAAACCAGGGATACAACATCATAAATCACATCGATCACGGAGCATATGATGCTATCGGAACAGGAGTGCTCAGCGGTGGAGATTACTTCCACTGGTACGATGCAGATGCATTAACCAATTCAACAAAACCTTCTATTATCTGGTCAATCTCCTGCAGTCCTAACGCTTTTGATATGAATTCTGTTTCTGAACATTTTGTTAATTCTCCTGGTGGATTAGCATTTATCGGAAATTCCAGAACAGGTTGGACAAGCCAGATATTTCAGGACTATACTTTTTTTGAATCAATATTCTCTGATTCTATTACAAATCTCGGTGCTGCCTTTGCATCTACACTTTACAATTCCCTTTACTACAGGGTCTCAATGAATCTCCTCGGTGATCCGTCTGTCTATGTATGGACAGATATCCCTGAAATACTTGATGTGAGTTATCAAAAAACGCTGATAGTCCCTATCGATTCTCTTCAGTTTTCAGTTTCTAAAGGTGGCTTGCCACTGACTAATGCACGTGTGGTTCTTACAAAAGATAATGAAAATATTACAAGGATTGCACTCACTGATAATTCCGGTAAAGCAACCATTTATCTAAAATGTAATACTCCGGGTACGGTTAACATTTCTGTTTCAAGCCCGAACGCTTTTCCATATTTTGATTCAACATTTGCCCTGCCTCCCGAAGAACCTTATCTTTCAATAATCAGAGAGAAAAAAGTCGTAAGAGTAGGTTCAAAACACAATATGCATATAATTGTTAAAAATACAGGAGGAACAACATCAGAAAGAGTTCAGGCTATTGTCAGTTCCTCTGACCCATATGTAACAATTTGCGATTCTCTTCTAAAATTCGGAGACATCCCTCCAACTTTTTCCAAATCGAGCAATAACTTCTTTACAATAAAAATCAAGGAAAACTGTCCTCCAAACAGGGAAATCCCAGTCAATTGTAATATTTTTGACAGAAACAATAATGTCTGGATTGATACATTACTGTTGTATTCTGGAAATGACTCGCTTGCTTACAAGGGACACAGCCCTTTGGTAATAAAATCCGTAAGTAATATTGAAAATCCCTTAAGTTCTATCCAAATCCCTTCCATATCGCTTAAAAATTATGGCGACTTTACTGCAAAGGATATCATCGTTCATCTACGTTCAACAGACAGCCTTATTTCAGTAATTGATTCAACTGTTTATATCGATTCAATACCAATAAATGTAGAAACAAATACTACTGAAGGTTTTATATTCAATTCGTACTGCGGGTTAAATGCTGATTTTACTTTAGAAATAAAGGATAAGTTTGGTAATATTTTTATAAGTGAGATTGAATTTTCACCACCCTCATCAGTTGATTCTCTTTCAAGTGCATCGAAACAAAGCAGTATCAAAATTGCGTGGCAAAAATCAAATGATAATGACTTACTTGGTTACAATCTATACAGAGAAGAAAATGGAAACTGGATTCGTATAACAGAAGAGCCTATTACATATATCAGTTATGAAGATTTCTCAATAAAACCAGGGAACAACTACACCTATTCGGCTGCTGCTGTTGATTCATCATACAATGAAAGCTCATTTTCAGAATCCATCACTGCCTCCTCAAATCCTCCAATTCTTCCAGGTTGGCCAAGGTATATAGGTCCCGGGGGAATCAGCAATTATAATGGAAAAAGATTCTATGATATGTCGTCGCCTGCTTATGGAGACATAGATGGCGACGGAAAATGTGAGATAGTCGTCGGGTCAAACGACAATAAAATATACACATTTAATGACGATGGATCAACAGTTACAGGTTGGCCAAAAGACATTGGTTTCAAGATTGAAAACTCACCTGCATTATGCGACCTTGATGGAGACGGATGTGACGAGATAATACTTGGTGGTGGTATCTTCGATTCTGTAAGCGTTTATATTTTCAATGGGGATGGAACTATATTCATGCCGGATAAATGGCCAAAGAAGGACGGTGATTATTCATTTTCTTCACCTGTTGTAGCTGATATTGATAAAGACGGAGAATATGAAATTGGAATCGGGTGTAATGACAACAAAGTTTATTTCTGGAGAACAGATGGAAGCATTGTAGATGGATGGCCTGTAACGGTAATTAAACCTATTTGTTTAGCAATTGCTGACATAGACAATGATTCATTAGAGGACATAGTTGTTGCAAGCAGTAACGGACCAATCTATGTATTTGATAGTAATGGAAATCAAAAAACAGGATGGCCGCAGACACCTGGAGGACAAATTTATTCAGGATTATCTCTTGCTGACCTGGATGAAGATGGTTCGGTTGAAATAATCGTTGGAACAAGCAATAAAAAGGTGTTTGTTTATCTTTCAGATGGAACGATGAAACCCGGGTGGCCTTGTAGTGTCGGGAATAGAATAGGAGGTATACCTGCCATCGGTGATGTTGATGGAAATCCAGGATTAGAAATTGCAGTCTCAACCATTTCAAATCAGGCTTATGTTTTTAATAATTCAGGTGACCTGATGTTCTCCGTAGATGAAGAGAACCAGGCAAGTAATTATTACATTTCACCGCTCCTTGTAGACCTGAACAGCGATGGTAAAAAGGAACTTTTAATCAGCAATCTTGAAGGAACTTTTTTTGTTTATGACTTCACCGGCTCATACATAACTGGATATCCACTTTTTTATGGAAATGGTT
>JAGMEZ010000032.1 GCA_023127905.1 Caldifarciminota bacterium | reverse complement strand
CATGATGAAATATTGAAGCCGTAAACCCCCCAACTGCTTGCGAGAGTAAAATCGAAGGAACAACGATGAGAGGGTCAAATCCCATAATGATTAAGACCGGCGATAGAATTGTTCCATAACCCATTCCCAGTGATGAATCAATATACTCACAACAAAATGCCAGTGCAGCAATAAATATGAACCAACCTACAGTTATTTCCATAATCGTTCCTCCAATATCTACATCTCTCTCTTTATTATCTCCCGAGCATTCCTTTTTACTGATCCTTCAACTTCCTGGGTCATATTCTCTGAAAACTCAAGCAGGTTCTTTATCTGTATGCCATAGATCGAAATATTTTCTGGAATCTTTAATCCCATTTCCCTTCCCCATTTCATTGCTGTTGCGAGATTTATTGAATGTAAAGATGTAAGGTGGATAGTATTCTTAAGTTCTTCTAATTCAATTTTATAAAGGGAGCCAGGTTCTCCATCCATTTCCACTGCATCAACGATTACCAAATCATCGTATCCTTGTATTACATCAAGGATACGCAGTCCGGCAATACTTCCTGTGACAAATCCAACCCCCCTCACATCTCCCACAATACTTCTAATCTCTTCTACAACTCGTATACCAACAGCATCATCTGAAAGGATGGGATTTCCTACCCCAAGGAAAAGAAGTTTTTTCATAGGAAAATTTCAAGTAAATGATTTATCTTTTCTCTTTCTGTCATAATGACCAATACTATAATCTATTATAAGGAAAATTGCAAGCCTTTAAGTATTTTTTTCACCCGTCAGTCATCTTTTTCTCCTCGGGAATACAATCGTTTTTTATTACTCCTCTCTCGAGCAGCTTTATCAAAAAATTCACGATGATTCATACTGCTTAACTCTCCTTTTTGGAGAAAAGATAAAACTTAAACCAAAAATTACTGATGAGACAATAATAATTACGGCTCCTGATGGAATATTAAAGATATAGGAGAATAAAAGTCCTAACATACAAGAACATACACCAAAAAATGCTGAAAGAAAAAACATTGTTTTCAGATTATAGGTAAGTTGATAAGCGGCAGATGGGGGATTGATTATAAGGCTGAATATTAAAAGTCCACCGATAGTATTTAAACTCAATGCTACAGTCATCCCAGAAAGAAATATCATTGCATAGAATATTGCCTTCTCCGGTATACCAACAGCACGGGCAATCTCTCGATTAAAAAGAATAGCTTGTATTTCTTTAAATAGAAGAATTAAAAACAAAAAGATTGAAAGTACTATTATTATTAAAAGTTTAAGATCACCTCTTGATAAGAGCAAGATATTACCCCAGATAAAATTCAATGCCTCCGTCTTTGGTCCTTTAAGAAGCCCCATTCCCAAGAAGGCAATTCCTAATAAAACGGAAAAAATAATTCCCAATGAGACATTGGGATCGAGGTCTGTTCTCTCAGCTACTGGTCCAATGAGAGCTGCGGATATTAAGGAGAAAATAATTGCCATCAAAAGTGGATTTACTTGAAAAAGAAGCCCGAATATTGCACCAGCAAATGCTGCATGAGACATAGCAACTCCAACAAATGGTATTCGTGTCATTATTATCCAAACGCCTATGATACCACACCCAGCCCCTCCAAAGAATGAAGCAATGATCGCATTTTGAATAAATTTGTATTGCAGTATTTCAAACATATTCTTTCTTTATCTCCTTAATTGGGCAATCATAAAGGTCAGAAAGCAGTTTTTCATTCAATGCCTTATCAACTCCTCCAGACCAGATAATACATCCCCTCTTCATAAAAATCACCTCTCGGCAGGAAGCAGGAATGTGACTCAATATGTGAGTCACAAATATAATTGTTAGTTCCTTTTCCTGATAAATTTTATCTATCAAATCAATTATTTCCTTTTGAGACCTTAAATCTAAGTTAGATGTTGGTTCGTCTAAGAGCATTATATCGGGTTGTTGTGCTAAAGCACGAGCTAAAGCAACCTTCTGCTGCTCACCACATGAAAGATGTCCAACTGGTCTATGCGATAGTTCTTTTATGCCAACAAGTTCTATTGCAGATTCAATAATCCTAATATCTTTTCTATTTGGATAACGAAATAACCCAATTTTACTCGATCTTCCAATCATTACAACATCCCGAACCGATATGGGAGACCGTGGGTCTATTGACAGACTCTGAGGAACATAACCAATCTCTCTCCGAATCCGTGAATTTATATCCAAACCAAAAACTTTAACCGAACCAGAAAGAATATTACCAATTCCATTAATTGCTGTGAGAAGGGTTGTCTTTCCTGCACCATTAGGTCCAATTACTGCCACGAAAGATCCTTTTTCTATATTTAAAGATATGTTCTTCAACGCTACATTTTCTCTATAAGAAACAGTAACATCTTTTAACTCAACAATTTGATTCATTCAACCACTCTTATGATTTTATGTAAATATAATGACGCAGTTCACTGAGTATTTACGATCTTATCTACATTTTCTCTCAAGGACACAACGTAAGAATCGCCCAAAGGGAAATTTGTCAGGATTATATGACTTGCCCCAATCTCTTCTGCAATTCGCTGTCCAGCATCTGCTCCACTTTGAAGATTATCAACTACTACCTTTACTTTCTCCCTTTTTGCTATTTTTGTTATCTCCACCAGTTCTTTTGGTGTTAATTCTTCAGGTCTTCCATAGGTAGCAATTACTTTACATCCAAGCCAATTAAGAAATCCTGATTGATATTCAGCGCAAACAACCTTTATGCCTATCAGATCTTTCGTTAATTCTGTAATTTGCACCACAGTAGAATCAATCATTTTTTCATAGCAGTATAAATTTTCCTCGTACCAACTTCTGTTTTGAGGTGTGAGCTCACACAATACTTTAGTGATTTTCTCGGCTGCATTTTTATGGATTTCAGGAACCATCCAGTTCC
The DNA here is from genome assembly GCA_023127905.1 of Caldifarciminota bacterium. Classification (GTDB taxonomy): domain Bacteria; phylum Hydrothermota; class E44-bin80; order E44-bin80; family E44-bin80; genus JAGMEZ01. The sequence goes on along the minus strand of JAGMEZ010000032.1, from coordinate 1,537 downwards.
CTTCAATATTTAAGGTTTTTGCCAGCAACTTTTTGTTTTCAGTAGCGTTTAAAAGCTTCTTTATCCAACCTTCGAAACCGTGACTCAATAGGGCATCTGCATCTGTTAAAGTCATAATGTCACCAGGTTTCACATCAAAGTGTCCTGGACACATACCAGCTGAAACTATGGTGACCACATCCACTCTATCTTTCCCTATTTCTTTCACTACAGTTCCAATGAGTGAGGTAGTAACCACAATCTTTGTTCGCTCAGTGGGTGTCTTTGTACAACAAAGAAAGAAGAGAGTATAAAATAAAAGAAGTGTGATTATGTGAACTATCTTCTTGTTTATTCTTAAATTTCTCATTTTTCTCCTTCAGAGAACTCTGCCTAAAATTTAAAATTTAAACCGGTTGTCCATACAAGTCCAGCCATTTTATAAATACCCGCACCACTACCGGGAAGGTCAGTGTAAATTTCGTACTCTGTGTTGAAGATATTGTTAATTGCAAGGAATGGTTTTAGACCGAAAGGAAATTCATAACTTACTTTACCATCAGTGATAAAGTATTCTTCAATAGGTACTTGTGAGCTGTCTTCAGCGAAATAGTCAGTAACATATTGACCGATAATAGAAAGAGTAAACTTATCAATTGTGTATCTCAAGGAAAGATTGACTTTATTGCGTGGTCTCCCACTGGTCTTTTCGCCTGAATTAAGATATGTATAGTAAATATTGCCCTGGATTTTATTACCAATCTGTAAAATAAGACCTGTTTCTATCCCTGAAAACTCGAATTCACCTGTGTTTTGAAATATGTACCCTGGTGGGGGATTAGGATTCGCCTCCATCTGAATAATGTTATCACCCTTCATATAGTAACCAACAAAATCTACATACAATCCTTTTACAATTCGCTGGTTGATACCTACTTCATAGTTCCAAACTCTCTCTGGTCTAAGGTCCTCATTGGATGGAGGAAACATATACAGTTCATTAAGTTGAGGTGACCTAAATCCTTTGTTTACCGATCCTCGCAGGATAGTCCCTTCTCTGGGATGAATAACCAAACCTACCTGTGGACAGGTTTCTTTACCCGAAATTTCATCCCAATTGTATCTTCCACCAAAAGTAAGAATAAATTTTTCTAAAAAAATCTGTTCATCATGAAAGAAGACCGCATATTCTTTTTTGTCCCATTCTCCAAGAGGTTCTGAGAATCTTTCCCCTCCCTGTTTTCTAAATTCTGCTCCCAGAGTCAACTCATTGTGACTAAAAAACTTAATCGAGCCATGAACTAATGCACCGTTAGTTAAATCCCTGGAGTTCCAACCATCGGAGAACTCATGGTCACCGAAGTTGTGATATCCCTTGCAAAGCCATTTTAATTTCTTCAATTTTCCAGTAATTGTCAGATCTACTGCTCCTCTCTTATAACCATTCCAGATGTCTGAAATCAATGTGTCCGGGTCAGTCGCTTTAAGTGGTTCTTCCTTGTAACCCTCGAAGTATTTGCCTGTGAGAGTAGCTTCTACATTATTGATAATTTCATAT
>JAGMEZ010000319.1 GCA_023127905.1 Caldifarciminota bacterium | reverse complement strand
GAAACGCGCATTTTCAAATATATTAAGAAATGCTTATGAATCTATGCCTTCTGGAGGAACAGTCTCAATCATAGCATCCTTGCACCCAAGAAAAAGGTTAGTAAAAATCCAGTTTAAGGATGAAGGTGAGGGGATATTTCCAGGTGCAAGGCGAGAAATTTTTACTCCATTCTTTTCTACAAAAGCAGATGGAGCAGGACTTGGGTTAAGTATTGTATATAAAGTTGTTACGCTTCACAATGGCACGGTTAAAATAAAAAGCTCAAAACATGGGACAACGGTGGAGGTGGAGATACCCTGTAATGGGCAAGGAAAAAGTTAAATTAAAATAACAAATTCTAATCGTTTATTGATAGTTTATTTGTAGTTATTAGTGGTTATTGATTGTTTCTGATTTTGAAAAGTACAATAGGATGTAGGAATAAAAGTAAATAGGTAAATGAGATGAAGGATGACATTGGTCAAGGATAAAGGAAAAGGATTTACATTAACAGAATTTCTCATCTCTATGGTTGTTGTTGCAATTGGTTTTCTATCCCTTGCAACTCTGATGAGCATTTCCAGGAAATCGATTATTTCTAATGATGTTAGGGTTCGGGGAGTGGAATATCTACAAGAGGAGATAGAGTTATTTGAGGAATTAGGCTATGAAACGGTAGTGAATTCTTTTCATAATGGTGTTCAGTATGATGCGAGCGAAGGGCTACCTGTTGGATACTCAAGATGGTTTTTTGTTTATCATGGTAACCCGATGCCAGGTATGGCAAGGGTTCAGGTTTCTGTATCCTGGAAAGAAAAGCAGAGAACCTGGACAGTAAAAATAGAAACATATTTAACAAGAAAGTAGATATGTTTGAGGAAAGAAAAGGAATTGCTCTGGTTATTTCACTAATAATACTTCTTCTATTGACACTTATTGGTGCATCTATTATGATGGTTTCAATAAATGAGGAGCGAACAGTTAGTGTTAAATTGGACCATATCACTTCTCTTGCATATGCGGAAGCGGGTGTTTCAGAAGCGGTAAGAAGATTGTCTATTGATCCATCTGATTTGCTTTATATCGGAGATACACATTATCCTTACAACCCTGATTGGACTGTTTATATTCTTCTTAATGATAATCCTCAGGAGAACGAACCTCCAATCTACTATACAAGCAGTGTCCAAATGAGTTTTCCTGACAGCCAGCGGCTGTGTTATACGACAGAAAATGTTGATTCGCTTTATTCGCTTGTTATTCATCATAAGATTAATCCCAATGATACAAGAGAAATTATTTACTATAATTGGGAGAAGATGAAGGAAGAATCGTACAATCCTGAAACTTATACTGGAAAGTTTTTCCCCGTAGAAGTTATAGAGGTAACAGGGGTGGTTGGAACGACAAGGAAGAGAGGAACTGTAGAGGTAGCGCGAAAATCATCTCGTACGTATGCAGCAGCGGCGCTTTCCTGTAATTGGGATGTTGAGATACGTGGGAAAATCATTTGCTGTGGACATAACCATGTTTTTACAACACCATGGGGAACCGATGCAGGTGCAGAACACTTTGACTGTTTTGATGACCCATATGAGACGGATGATCCTATCTGGCATGTTACCAGAAATGACATGCAGCCGCACGGGGATAGAAAAAACCAATATAAGAAACCCTCTGTTGATTTGAAATGTTCAGATGCAGGCTGTTTACCTGGTATTTCTGCTCCAGAACATAAAATTACGATAGGGAGAAGTTCGGATGTAAGAGGAAATCCAGATTGGGCGAACGATTCGACAACAGCGAGTTTTTTCTACCTTTATCAAATGCTCGGTGCATCAGACTGGAACGAACTTGAAGAACTGTTTCCCTGGCAGAGTATTGTACCTGGAAACCTCGATGGAGGATCATATACGGGTTTGTATAAGTGTGATGGAGACCTTTACCTTTCCGGGGTAATCAACTTTACTGGTGTGCTGTGGGTAACTGGTAAAATTAAACAAACCGGCCATTTTTACGCCCGGGGGATAGTCTATTCGCAGGAAAATATTCGTTTCGATGGCAATGTCTGGATTCTTGGTGCTGTCACTATTGAGGGAAGCGGTCATAAAACAATCAAACCATTTAATGGTTCTGGAGTGCTTCTATATTCGAGTGATGAAATAGAGAGAGCAATAGCGCAGGCACAGGGATACAGGGTTATATCTAGGAAGTAGAGGACAGAAGACAGATAAAGGATAAAGGATAAAGGATAAAGGAAAAAGTAGCAAGCTAAAGAATAGTTCCTACGGAACGGAGTATCGGAGAGACGGGAAACTAGTAGTATGTAGTACGGAGTAAGCAGTAAGGAGAAGAAATAAGAACAGGAGATTATCAAGTTATAAGTTGCAAGTAACAAGTAAAAGGATAAAGGATAAATGTTAGGATTGTGTATACTGGTGATTTGGAATTAAGAAATTATAGGTTTTACTTGTTCTTCGCAATATCAGCAGGGTGATAATCCCGGTTATAGTTCCTGTTATTGTAGACAGGATGATGAAGATTGGAAAAAGATGGAGCACTTCGATTCTACCTATAAAAAGCAGAGATGCAATATAGAGCTGAACAAGGTTATGAGTAAGTGCTCCCCAGACGGAAATCCCAAGGGGTGAAAAGACTCTGGGTACTGATTTAAGAATGAATGCCATTACCGCAAGACTTGCTATTCCGCCTGATACAGAAAAGATGAATGATGGAGAGAAGAGATTCCCGACAATCAAAGCGCCTAAAGTGGATTTTAGAATGGTGACAACCAGGGCTGATCTGAATCCAAGTAGATAAAGACATATGATAACAATGATATTCCCGAATCCAAATCTCATCCAGGGAAGTGGTTTCGGTATGAATGTTTCTGCAGCATAGATTATTACCGCAGAAGCACTGAAGATTGAAATCGCAGCTATCTTCCTACTCCGTAATTGCATCAACAGTATTCCTTTTCTTTCCTTCTATCCTTACAACCGTTCTGTTTGGTATACAGATAATAACTTCCCCTGGTCTTTTCACCCAACCTGTTTTTATGCATATCTTTTGTGGACAGCTTGACTCGGAGACACGAACCCTGCCATCCTTTGTTTGTATGCTTATGTTACCGGTTTTCGTTTCAAGTGTTATCAATGTATCAGAAGATAACGGTAGCCTGTAGATGGATTCTCCATTCATCTCTATTATGTAGAACCTTCCTTCCCGAGCAATTTCCTTTTGAAGGATAAATCCAGCAATTGATAATGAAAATAGAATGAGGATAAGAAGAATATCTCCAGGACAAAGACGAATTGAATGTGTTTTTTTCATCTAGTTCAGGTATTACCTTCCGCCGAAGCTCCTGCCCACCGAAGCTTTAGCGTAGGTGGGTTAGCGCAATTAGTATCGTTTAGTCCGTTAGTTTAATTTTAGAGAACAATGTTTATTTCTTTCTTGCATTTATTGCATTTTTTTCCATCCATCCCCACTATAGTCACACCATAGAATCCATTTCTCTCGATAATTAAATTTCCACATTCAGGACAGTAGGTAGCGTCAGTATCAGGTATATGAATGTTCCCCACATATACGTAGTCGAGTTTTTCCTTTGCCTGCTTGTAGGCAAATTCGAGTCTTTCCTCCGGCGTTGGGGGATTATCCATTTTATAATGCGGGAAGTACCGTGAAAAATGCAGTGGAATGGATTTATCAAGGTTGTAAACCCAATCAATAAGGTCTATAATATCCTCATCACTATCGTTAAGCCCTGTAATGAGAAGGTTTGTTAGTTCAATATGGCTTGTTTTGTGTGCCATTCTTATTGTCCTCTGAACAGAAGCAAGATCACCCTTTACTATTTTTTTGTAGAAATCCTCCCTGATGGATTTAATGTCAATATTTAATGCATCAATCAGTGGAAGAATTTGTTTAGCAGGTTCTTCTTCAATAATTCCATTTGTAACAAGGACATTTTTAAGTCCAGCATTTTTTACAGCAGTTCCGGCATCGAGCAAGAACTCGTACCATATAAGTGGTTCTGAGTATGTGTATGCAACACCAATGAGGTTGTTTTTCCTGCATAAGGAAATAAGATCTTCAGGAGTAATTTTCCGTGTTGGTATTTCCATCTGAGAAATTTCCGCATTCTGACAGAACGGACACTTTAGATTACAGCCATTTGGTGCAATGGACAGAATCCCCTTGCCAGGATAGAAATGATATAATGGTTTTTTTTCAATAGGGTCAGATGTGCTAAGAGAAGTAGTCAGTCCGTAATTTACTGCATAGAGTTTTCCGTCAATGTTTTTTCTTCCAAGACATAGGCCAGTCTTTCCTGGAACAAGAAGGCATTTGTGAAAACATAGCATACACCGGACCCTGTTATTCTCAAGTTTCTCATAATACAATGCTTCTTTCATTTTAATTTCACTCCTTTTGATGTAATTATTTTCAGGTGATTATTATTTTTAAGTATAATAATTCCTTCAACGTCGGTAAGTTTTTCAATGAGTGCCATTCCCTTTTCTGGTCCGAGGACAAAGATTCCTGTTGCGAGTGCATCTGAGATGATTGCCTCTTTTGCTAAAATGGTTACGCTTATACATCCTGTTGCAGGATAACCTGTTTTTGGATCCATTATATGATGGTATTTTTCTTCTCCATTGATGAAATAGCGTTCATAATTTCCTGATGTAGCGACTGCGCAGTCATCAATGGTGAATCTTGTAATTATCTCACCCTGGTTTTTCGGATCACGAATTCCAATCAACCATTGTTTCCCGTCGGGTTTTTTGCCAAAAACTTTAAGGTCACCCCCAGCATCAACGATTCCAGCTGTTATTCCTTCTTCTCTAAGCAGTTCTACTGCTCTATCTACAGCATATCCTTTTGTAACACCACCAAGGTCAATAACCATTCCCTCTTTTTTTAGGGAGATTGTACTATCTGTTAGTTCAATTTTCTTATATCCTACATTAAAAAGAGCATCGGTAATTTCTTCTTTTTCTGGGAGATGGGGTTTGTCTCCCTTAAAACCCCAAATATCTTCAAGTAAACCTACAGTTATGTCAAAAGCACCCTCAGTTATCTCTGATAAATATATACTTTTTTTGAGAATAAACCGTTCTTCATGTGAAATGGAAATTCTTTCCTTTTTTTTTGATAATCTATCGGAGAAACAATCTTTTTTATATCCGTAGGCGCTGTCAATTCTTTCAAGTTCGTATTTTACTCTTTTTACGATCTTTTGAATATCCCTACCCTTTTCTGGATAGAATTTCAAACTTACAAAAGTATCAAAGCAGATGAATGTTTCCTCGACTGGATATGTAGCTTTTCTTTTTGTAAAGAAAAAGGAAACGAGGAGTATAATTACAATGATGGAAAGAAATGGGAATAATTTTTTCATTTTATTCACTTAGCTTTGAATTATTATTTGAATTTTTTATTAAACGATTCCTTCGTATCCTGGAATTGTCTCGAGGATTGTTTTCGCAATCTCTAATGCCTTTTCAGGAGTATCAGGGTCAACCTTTTCAATCATAATCTTTCCATGCCGCGCTATTGATATTGAAATAGGGGTTTTTTTAATAATCATAAAAAGCTTATGAAGTTTATCTATCTTAAATTCCTTCTGAAGTTTTTTTGACATCAAATCTAAATCGAAAGTTATATTTTTCTCTATGGTTATCTTGTAATTACCAAAATCCCCTTTGTGGCATAGGTCTTTTATTGTGAGTTTAATCTCTTCCCCGTTGAGTTTTATACGCTTTACCATTTTGGTCCATCCTTTAAGAAATTTTTAAATTAGGTTTATTATCATCTTTCTGTCTTTGAACTTTACATCACTTCCTTTAGAGTTTGTATGAATATATCTACCTCTTCTTCAGAATTATAGAAATATAGGGAGGCGCGTGCTGTTCCATCAGGTTCATTAAGTACTGAATTGTGAAGTGGATGGCAGCAGTGAAGTCCTGAACGTATTGCAATATTTGCAACCTCGTCAAGAACAAATGCAATTTCGTGCGGGCTCATATTGGGAACCTTAAACGGGATGACACCTGTTCTTTTCTCCGGATCGTCTGGACCCAATATAATAAGATTTTTAATTTTTTTCATCCCTTCCATCATTTTTATGGTAAGTTTTCTTTCATACTCCTCTATGTTCTTCATATCAATTTTATTAAGATATTCGACAGCAGCCCCCAAACCAATACCGCCTGCAATATTGGGTGTTCCTGCTTCAAATTTCTCCCATCCATCGGCAGTAGTAAAGTCGTCAATATCAACACTTTTAATCATTCCACCGCCAATTTCAAAGGGTTCGATCTTATCCCATAATTCTTTCTTTATATAGAGAACCCCCGTTCCTGTGGGTCCGAGCATCTTGTGTCCTGAGCAGGAAAAGAAGTCACAGCCCAGTTCTTTCAGGTTTATTGAAAAATGTGGTGCAGATTGAGCACCATCAACAAGAAACAGTGCATTGTTCTTATGGGCAATTTCACTAATTTCAAAAACCGGAATAATAGTACCGAGACAATTTGAGACGTGAGTCACGGCAACTATTTTTGTATTTGAATCTATTGCTTCCTTAAAATCTTTCAGATTAAAAAATCCTTCCTTAGATGGTTTTATGCGTTTGACTTCTACTCCATATCTGTCCCTCAATCGTAACCACGGGAGATAGTTGGAGTGGTGTTCGAGAAGGGTTGTTACAATATTATCACCCTTCTTAAATTTTAGAGCATTGGCAACAAGATTAATACCGTATGTACAATTTTTCGTGAATACAATCTCTTCTTCACTTGCTCCAAGAAAGTGAGCAACTTTTTGGTGAGCTTCCTCGTATTCTTTTGAAGCCTCTTGAGAGAACGAGTAAACACCTCTTTCTATATTTGCATTATAATCGTTATAATAACCTATTACTGCATTAACAACACAATCAGGAGTTAATGATGTTGCGGCACTATCAAGATATATTACACCCTTATCTAATATCTTGAAATCATTTCTAATTTTTTCTATATCCATCTTCCCTCCAATAGCTATCATAGTAGCGTTGGGGCTTGTCCACCAACATAGTTTGGTTTGTTTTTTTGTCGGGGATAAACCCCGACGCTACATTTACGCAGTCTTAAGCCTGCAATTTTATTCATATTTAATTTCTTTCTTTGCGTTCACTTCGGTTTGAGCATGTATGATAACAAATAATTACTCAGTGTCGATGACTTTGCGATCTTTGCGGTGAAATAAATCTCATTCCTTCATTTTTTTAATGAAATGTTATCGTCTCTTTCATCGTATGTTAAGGAAAACTCTTTCAGGATATCCCTTCCAAGCAAGCTTGGAATCTGGTTTATAATGTCGTCATCTTGCGTAACATTCTTGTATACAAAAAGGTCTTCGAGAGGAACATCGATGATTTGTTTTTCAGAAAAGAAATGAAAAATCGTGTTTTTCAGGATAAACGTTTCTGCAAAACCACCGAGACCCATGATATTATTATCTGAAGGATTCATTTTTTTAAAATTGAGTTTTAGCTTTCTTGCATCCTTTTCACTGAGGATAGTTATAGGTGAACCGGTATCTATGAGAAATGATATCTTTCTCCGAATTTTTATATCCGAAATTTCAAGTAATACATCGACAAATGGCGTTCTATCTTTATGAAAGTACCCCTTTATAATCACAGGATAACCTTTATTTCTTTTGAGCCTATAAATTCCGTTGTTATAAATTCAACATCATCCGGGAATTCTGATTCTATAATTCGCATTAACTCTTCAATTTTTTTGTGATGGGCAATAATTTTGCAATTAAGAACAGCGATGAATTCGCTCTTATATTTTTCTTTTATTTTATCAAGATTCTGAACGACCCACTTCGTATCTTCTATACTTCTTAAAAATCTTTCGCAGCTTTCCTTCATTTTTATGGGTTTTAATTTTTTTTCTGTGAGAATCCGTGTGCCATTCTTAAAATTTTATGTTTAATATTGTTTGCTCATTTTTCATAATCAGCCATCCTGTTGCAATGCCCAGAATACTTCCTGTAATAACGTCGGAGAGATAGTGTTTTCCGAGATAGACCCTTGAGAATGCAATGGTTGAGGCTGTGAAGTAGAGAGGTATCGTGGTTTTTGGGTGTCTCTTCGACATTACATAGGTAAATGCAAATGCTCCGGTTGCATGACCTGAAGGAAAGGATGAATTTATTCTATCACAGTCACCGTATGGTCTTTCCCTGTTTACGGTGAATTTGATTAGAGCACAGGCTATAGAAGCACCTGCAATGGAAATTGTCGCAAGTTTTGTAGATTCCTTTACATTTTTGTTTCCAAATGTATATAAACTGAGTAAAATAGCCATAGAGATTTCCCCTGAGCCAATCTCAGTAAAACCAGTCATTGTCTTATCCATGCAGGGAGAATATAGGTCTTCTCGGATTCGCCTTGAGATATATTCGTCGAAATTCTCAGATGTAAGGTTAGAAAAGCTTATAAAGAGGATTGTAATTGCGGCAATATAGGTAAGCTTTTTCATACCGGTAGAATATTATACTAAATTAGAAAAGTCAAGTTGTTTCTTATTCTCAAAAAATCTCTCTTGACAAAGAGAAAGATTTTCGTTATTCTGCTTTAGTTGAGTTTAAAAATTAAATAGTATTTATGGAAGATGTTTGGATATAAGAGTATACTGGATGTTGCAAAGGCATTATTTATTAATATTTTTACCCTCATAATGCCTTTTATACCTCGATGGGCAAGTGCCTGGATAGCAGGTTTTGCTGGATTTCTTGCGTTTGCTCTTCTCAAAGGGAGACGGAGGGCAATAATTGGAGTCCTGAAGGTTGTGAAGCCCGATGTAAGTAGTACACAATTATCGAAGTTTGCCTGTAAAAACCTCATTAATTATGCAAATAATTTTGCAGATTTTCTAAGGCTTTACCATATGGATGCAAAGGAACTTATTCGTATTACCGAAATTGAGGGAATAGAGTATTTAAAAAAAATTTTACAAAAAAATAAAGGTGCCATACTGCTTTCAGGGCATATAGGAAACTGGGAAGTTGGTTCAAATTTTATTGCAGGTTATGGATTCCCTGTGGTTGGTGTTGCAGAATCTGCCGGACCAGGGGATGCATTTTACAAACTGTTTAAAAGATACAGGGAGCACTTCGGGACACTTATTATTTCACTTGAGGATCCTTCTGTAGGGTTTAAGCTAAGAGGATTTTTAAAGAAAGGATATATGATAGGACTTATAGGGGATAGAAATATCAGTGGTACTGGTGTTGAAGTCAACTTTTTTGGAAGGAAAGCAATTTTTCCACAGGGACCTGCATTTTTATCTCTTGTTACAAATTGCCCGATAATTCCATTTTTCTTTCTTCGGAATACAAAAAAAGGTAAAAAAGTCTACTATGCATTTGTAGAGAAGGCAGTTGAGTTTAAGGGAGGTAAAAGTAGTAGGGAAAATATCAGGAATTTGACACAAATTATTGCGCAGAGAATCGAATCGGTTGTTGGGAATTATCCTGAACAGTGGTTTTCATTTCCGCCACCATGGGGACAGACAGTAGGTACTAAGGAGTAGGTACTAAGGAATAGGTAGAAGAATGTAGGTTAAATGATAGAAGACAAACGTTACAGGAAATTCAGTAGACGCAATAAATAGAATTAATGATCTTAACGATATTAAAGCTCCAAACGATCTAAACGAACTTATTCCTAATTCTCAATTCCTAATTATCTGTTTACAATAGTGTAAAAAAAACTTGAAAATATATTGACATTTTCATCTTTTTTTGATATAAGTATATATGGATAGCAAAAAATTAAATTTAAACCACAGAAGGCACGGTAGTTTAAAAATAATTTATCTCTGTGCTCACTTCGTATTCACTCAGCACATGCTCTGTGAAAATTTTTTAACTGAATAAGGAGTATGTATGAAGAAAAAATTTAAGGATGCATTAACGTTTGAGGATGTTCTTGTGGTTCCACAAAAATCGAATGTCCTTCCCCAGGATGTTGATATATCTGCTCGATTAACCAGAAGGTTAAAACTTAATATTCCTGTTTTAAGCGCTGCAATGGATACCGTTACAGAATCAAAATTGGCAATTGCGATAGCAAGGGAAGGAGGTATGGGAATTATCCATAAAAATATGAGTATAGCAAGACAGGCACAGGAAGTTGACAGGGTAAAACGTTCAAGAAGTATAATGATCCAGGAGCCAGTAACTCTGATGCCGGATAATAGTCTTGGTGATGCAGTTGGAGTTATGGAGGAATATTCAATTTCTGGTGTTCCAGTTGTGGATAAAAAAGGCAGACTTCTTGGTATCCTGACGGCACGTGATATAATATTTGAGAGGGACAAATCGAGGAAGATTAAATTGCTGATGACGAAAGATAATCTGGTAACCGTGCCTGTAGGCACGCCAATTTCGAAAGCGCGAATGATTTTTAAAAAACATAAAATAGAAAAACTTCCGATAGTAGACAAAAAGGGATTCCTAAAGGGTCTTATCACGTTGAGGGATATAAGGAAGAACGAGGAATTTCCAAATGCTGCCAAGGATAAGTTTGGAAGGTTGCTGGTTGGTGCTGCTGTTGGTGTCTCACGGGAGACAATCCAGAGAGTCAAAGCTCTTCTCTCCTCAGGTGCAGACTGTATTGTCGTTGACTCTGCTCATGCGCATTCAAAGGGGGTTATCGAGACTGCAAAAAAAATAAGAAAGCAATTTCCAAAGATTGATCTTATTGTAGGAAATGTAGCAACGGCTGCTGCTGCAAGGGATATTATAAAAATTGGTGTAGATGCTATTAAGGTTGGGGTAGGACCAGGTTCAATATGTACAACTCGTGTTATAACCGGTGTAGGAATACCGCAGATAACCGCTATTATGGATGTTGCTGAGGTCGCAAAAAAAGAGAGGACACCTATTATTGCAGATGGAGGTATAAAATATTCTGGTGATCTTGTTAAGGCTATTGCTGCAGGCGCTGACGTTGTGA
>JAGMEZ010000318.1 GCA_023127905.1 Caldifarciminota bacterium | reverse complement strand
GTGCGACTTCTATTTTTTTAGCATTTTTCTTAATTTCGAAAGTGCAATAGCAGCTTCATAGCCAGTGACATTTTTATCCTTATAGAAGAAACCATCCTTAAGTTTTAAAAACTCGTTTGAAACAGTAAAAGTTACTGCTTTATATGTATAATCAGAATAGTCAATATCCTTAATGTTATAATTATTCTCGGTCTTACCCTGGAAAAGTGGGAGGGTTTTTGAAACTTTGAAAAGGATTATTGCGAATTGGAACCTTTTTATCTCATCGACAGGATAAAACTTACCATCGGGAAAATTTTTCATCCAACCAATTCTGAGGACATCAGCAATATATGGACCTTCTTCTAAACCAATAATATCAAAAATATTGTTATTTTCAACAGGATACATTTCAGGATGTTCTTCAAAAAAAGGAAGAAGATCATTTAAATAGTAAATTAAAAGAAAGGCTATATCCTTTCTTCTTAGTTTCTCTTGTGTAAGAATATGCAAAAGGTGCTCTTTCTCCCACGCTTTTTTTAACTGCCCCTGAGTTTGTGGTTTAGTTTTTTTAACAGGCATACATCCTGTAATGCATAGAAATAAAATTACAGCAAATTTGGAGAAATAAGCTTTTGATTTTAAAATTTTAATATGTTAAAGTATCCCTTATTATATAATGAATTGGATTAACGGCTTTGTTCAGTATTCTCACCTCATAATGAAGATGATTTCCTGTTGACATGCCAGTTCTTCCCATTCTTGCAATAATGTCGCCTCTTTTAACGTTCTGACCTACCTCAACAAGTATCTCGAGAAGGTGTCCGTATTTCGTTTTGAATCCATAACCATGGTCGATAGACACATATCTTCCATAACCTCCCTGCCAACCTGTAAAATCAACTACACCATCTGCTGTGGCATAAATAGGTGTCCCAGAACCATTTGCTATATCCAACCCCCTGTGGAACTCAACATATCTCTTTATCGGATGTTTTCGATAACCAAAACCAGATGAAATGTACCCATGGGTTGGCCAAATGGATGGGGTATGCCTCTTAAGATCCAGTATAGATGATAGTTTTTTGTAAACATCTTCATAGGATAATTGCTCGAGGTCAACATGTTTTTCTGTGAAGTTAACCTCTCTCACTAAATCGTTTACTACTCGATATGATGACCTGGATAGCTTTCCTCTCAACGTATCAATCTCCGATGGTCCACCAATACCCTTTACACGTAAATTCCTTTCCAACGGTGACATATCACTTGCATATCTCAATTTATCACCAAAGGAGGAGTATAAAGCTATTTTCCCCTTAAAGGATTCCATTTCTTCACCAATGTTTTTAAGAGAAGCAATATATCGCTCCTTCACTTTTACCCGGTGTCTGTATTCCCCATACAGGGTTCGTTTTTTTATCCCACCAATTGTTAGTAATGAAGTAAATAAAACCAAAACAGTAATAAGTGCAAGGAATATATATAGATAGGTATCCTTTAATATAAATTGACGAATGCCACCTTTTGTTAATATACTAAAAGTCCAATTGTATCTTCTGAGTCTCTGCATATTTGTTGGCGATATTATACTAAAAAGAAAGAAATGTCAAGTAAAAAACCTGAATATTTTTAAAAAAAACAAAATTATTGCATTTTTTTGCTAAATCTGCCTTTTTTAATCCCTTTTTCGCATAACTCATCCATATTTTCCCACATACCCCTTATTTCCTCTCTTTTCTTATCCCAAATATAAAAATAACTGCACCTAAAAGACTTACAAACAACGCAATTCCGAAATAGATCATTGAAATAAGAATCGACTGTGACGAACCAACTCCTGCAAGGCTAAAAAGATACACACAGAGACTCTCACGTATTCCAATACCATTTGGCGTTAGTGGAATCATACTCCCAATGTTTATCACGGGAATGAATGCAAGGAAATAGTAATAAGGTATTGTAACCAGAAGAGCTCTACCGATAAAAAAGAAAATTGTAACAAGAATTACCTGGTATAGAAGAGATAAAAGAAGTGTTTGGATAAGCGCAGCCTTTTTATCCTTATAATAATACAGCGCATCATAGAGACTTTTAATCTTTTCCCTCAATTTTAAAAGAATTCTCATCCTGAATAACCAGGTAAATCCTTTTAATTTTTTTCTTTTCGGAAAGAAAAAGATACCTGCAATAAACAAGATCAAAAGTATAAACAATCCGAAGAATATAAAGAGAATAAAGCGGTCCCTCAATATAAAAATAGGTAGGAAAAAGACTCCGAGAAGAAGTATCGCAAGAAGTCCAATAACCTTTTCTGAGATGACGGATGCGAAACATTCAGCCTTTCTCCCATATATGTTTGAAACATAGACTGCCCTTATCAAATCGAGACCAACTATTGTTGGTAAAAAATTATTAAAGAAAAATCCAACGAGATAGTATGAAACCGTTTTGTGGAATGGTATTGAAATTGAATGGGCAGAAAGGAGAATTCGCCACCTCAAAGAAATAACTGCAACAGCAGAAAGGAATAAAAGAATTGAAAGAAAGATAAATAGGGGCTCTATTTGTCTAAGTTTTCCAAGAATTTCAATGGCTCCAACCTTCCAGAAAAGAATTATTAAAAGTCCAAATCCAATTACAAATCGCAATACGAATAGAAGGCTTTGTTTATATTTCACCTGATAGTCTTTTAGTTAAAATTTCCAGTACCCCTCTCGCTGATTTCTCCCAATCAAATTTCTTTGACCATTCAATTGCATTATTTTGCAATCTCTCAAGGAGTTTACTATTCTTTAGCAATTTCTTTATAGATTCAGTTAATATACTTATATCCCCGTAAGGATAAAGCAATCCATTAAATCCATCTTTTACCGAATCCCTTAATCCAGGTGAATCTGCTGCAACAACAGGTATACCACACGCATTGCTTTCTATAACAGTCAGTCCCCAACCTTCTTTTGATGAGGTATTTACAACAATTTCAGATTCCTGAAGTATTCTTACTTTCTCGTTCGCTGAAACAAACCCGGTAAAATTTACTATACCTTCTATCTTAAGGGAACCTGCAATCCTCTTTAAATCAGGCAGAGCGTCACCATCTCCAACAACAATAACCCTCAATTGAGAAAATTCATTTCTCAAACGCACAACTGCGTAAAGAAGGTGTTCAATACTTTTGTATTTCTTAATCCTTCCAAGAAATGCAATTTGGAATGCGTTCTTCTTTCCTTTCCCTGGTTTATACATACTGCGATCTATTCCATTGTAATGTATGAATATCCTTTCCGCAGAAATGCCAGAGGCAACAAGATCATCTTTTGTACTTTCTGATACAACGTCAAAGGGGATATTTCTGTAAACCACGGGTATCATAGATTCTGCTATATAAACATACATTGCAAAGGGAAGAATAGTCTCGGTGAAGATACTTTTTCCGAAGCGATGATGCAGAATGGCAACTGTCGGGATTTTCATAAACATGGGAGTAAAGAAAGGAATCTTGTTAAGGTCCTCAACAAGAATGTCAATATTCTCCCTCCCTACTATTTCCCGTATGGCAGAGGGAACAAAGAAATTAAAGTCGTTTCTACTTCCCTTTCGTACAACATGTATCCTATCTACAGTTTCTTCCTTCTTTGCTCCCGGAAACCCACTTGCCAACAAAGTAACCTTATGCCCCCAAGCTGCAATCCTTCCGAAGATCTCATGAAGATGAACCTCTGCACCACCAGCATATGGGTTATGTCTATCCTGCCAGTTTACAATGAGTATATTCATAAAAACAGAAAAATAAAACAGCAAAAGTAAGGGCGTTCAATCGAACGCCCCTACTAACTTATTTGATAGAAAATTACCATATTTTTTCTTTAACAATTGTCGCATCCCTATCTGGACCAGTTGAAATAATCACAAAATCAACATTTAGTATCTCTTCCAATCCCTTCAGGTAATCCCTTGCCTCTGAGGGAAGATCCTCTATCTTGTTAATTCCCCGAATATCTTCTTCCCATCCTTTAAATTCTTCATATGTTGGAACTACCTTAGAAAGCTCATTTGAATATGAAGGAAATGATTGTATTTGTTTTCCTTCTTTTGTTTTATAATCAATACATACTTTGATTGTTTCTATTCCAGAAAGGCAATCAATCTTTGTAATTGCAATGGATGATACTCCATTCACCATACACGCGTACCTGATCCCAACGGCATCAAACCAACCACAACTTCGAGGTCGCCCAGTAGTTGCACCAAACTCATGAGCATTTTCACGGAACTGCTCCTGGAAACCTTTGTCAAACTCGGTTGGGAAAGGTCCCACGCCTACTCTTGTAGAATAAGCCTTTGCTACCCCAATCACCCGTTTAATCTTTGAGGAAGGAACACCCGTTCCAGTGCATATACCACCAACCGTTGGATTACTTGATGTAACATAAGGATAGGTTCCAAAATCAATATCCAGAAGGCATCCCTGGGCACCTTCGAAAAGGACCCTTTTTCCTTTATCTATTTCATTATTTAGAAAAAAAACAGTATCAGTAAAGTATTCTCTCAATTCACTGACAATCGTCCGATATTCTTCAAGTATTGATGGTATATTAATCTCATCATCCATTACCTTTTTCGTTTTGAGATTGTTCTCTACTAATGCTTCTAATCCTTCAGGGTAAAGCAAATCAGCAATCCTTATTCCTGTTCTTGCATATTTATCCGTATAGGTTGGTCCAACACCCCTGGAGGTCGTTCCTAATTTCCCCAAACCTTTAATCTTCTCTGTTTTTTTATCTTCTTCTATATGGTAGGGAAATGTCACATGAGCACGCTTACTTATAAATAGCCTTCCCTTTACATCAATTCCTTCTTTTTTTAAATTGAGTATCTCTTCGTAAAGACTCCTTAAATCAATAACACAACCATTTCCAATAACGCATTTGGATTTTTTATTAAATATCCCCGAAGGAATTAAGTGAAGAGGAAGGGGCTTTCCTTTATAGTAAACCGTATGACCAGCATTAGTTCCTCCCTGGTAGCGTACAACAACATCTGCTTTTTTACTAATAAGGTCAACAACTTTACCTTTTCCTTCATCTCCCCACAATAATCCAACCACTGCAAGAGTATTCATCATTAACTTAGTAACTTCATTTTAAGCTGAACTATAGGACAATTAAAAACTATCAAGATAACTTAGTTTTAATATCCTGTTAATACCATCATCTCCTGTTTTTAGAAGATTTCTAACATCAAATTCTATCGCTATGTTTGGAGCAAAATAACCTTTTATTCCAAGATTTAGATAACCATCTTCCGCGTATTCTTCAATACCTTCATTAAAGGCAAAGTCGTAATCAGCAAGGAAACTGTAAATTGATGTTATTGACTTTTCAAATCCCAGAAAAACATTAAGGTTTTTATTACCATCACTGTGCTCAAGTGAATAGTTAATACCCCCATGAAGGCTTAAATTTCCAATAAATTCAAAATTTTTGCTCACAACACCATAGAATCCTTTTGATTTTATCCTATACCTTCCGTCAATCTGCGGACCATACCCTTGAGAAGAGAACCCGAGTGCCAAGGCAGGATACAAAAAAGTTTCCTCAAACACCCTATATCTCACCTCCACTCCCGGATACTTATTCCCCACTACAGCACCGTATCCAATAATATGATTACCACCGTAACTTACCCCAATCGAAAAATTATTAGTTATCCCGATATAAATTCCTGCGAGCACTCCACCTTCTGGCTCCATTCTTGACCTCATTTCATACTGTCCTCTAAAATAATTTCCACAGGTTGGGTTATCAATAAGCATAAAAA
>JAGMEZ010000317.1 GCA_023127905.1 Caldifarciminota bacterium | reverse complement strand
ATTACAGATTCCAGCCTGACCCCACAGTCCTGACCCCACAGTCCCAGTCCTGACTGCATTACGTCATGTAATCAATAATCTTATAAGCAAATGGATAATTGTAGTAATTAATATGAACATAATTGAAAATATCATTGTATACAATATTTTTCTAATATCTTTTCTTGTGTAAATTTCATCACCATTATCATTTACCAATCTTCTTGTTTTTAGGACAATTATTGCTATTATAAATCCAATAAGAGTGAAGAAATTAAAGAATCCTATCAACGCAAATTTCCATCTTTTAACATTTGTCTTCCTGAATGCTATAAATGACGAGACATAACTCACACAAATAGAAACTGGAAAAACGATAACAATTGCAAATAATATTAACCGTGACCATAACCATAAATTTCCTCTTTGAAAAAAAGTTGGAAAATTCATAATAAAATATGCAATATCGGCTTTAATAGGAGTAGAATTATAAATTAATAAATCCTCTTTTAGACTTTCCGATTTTGAATATATGCTTATTTTCGTTTGCTTCATATGTTCTATTATATGACTGAAATATGTTATTTCACTATTCGAAGAAATTTCTTGATAAATTTTAGGTTTTACATAGTTTCTAATATAAATTACATAAGGTAATATTTTATCTGCATAAATTGATTGTGTCTTTAAAGGGATGAATATATTATCTGATGAAAACTCAATATTTATAACAACTTTTTCTCCATCTTGAAACCAATGTGACTTTGCCCGTTCTTTCAATTCGACTCCGGCAAAGTTCGAAGAAACAAAACATTCATAAATATTTTTAACTAACTCTGAATTTACAGTGGTATTCAAATCTTTAATTCTTTTGACTAATTGATAAGCATCTCTATATTTGTTCTGAGTAAGAAGATTTATAATATACTGAACGGGTTGTTCATTCTTATATTTCTCAATATCGGTTATTCCATACATTAGAAAAGAAAAGTCTTTATTGACATAATCCTTCAAAATTAATACTAAACTCTTATTAATATTTACGCCATCCAAATACAAATATTTCAAGAATGATTCACTATCTTCTGCTTTTAGTATTTCTGCTGTTAGTCCCATGTTTTTATACTTACCAAGGATCTTAACTCCATTAGCATTTCTTTCCTTTTCTCTTACTAGAACATCAGCAGAAAATCCCATCGTTTTAATCCTCTCTTCTTGTGTTACAATATCATAAGTCTTCTCTAATTCCAATTCCTTTTCATTTTCTTTATCCATATACCCAGCCCACTCTACTGTAGCTTGCGGGTAGTAACGAGAAATTTTGCGAACTAAATATATTGGATACAACTGAGAGTTATATATTAAAGAAAAAAGGTTAAATAAATAGCAGTCAGCTAAAATGCTAATATTACCACCATAAATATACGCTTTTTTCTCTTTTTCTATGCTAACTTCAAAATTTTCAGAACTTTCTGGAATCGGAAAAATCCAGATAGGCTGTTTACCTTCGTATTGCTGAGGAGCATTAATAATAATAGTAATTATTTGTTTTCCATTCTTATAGTCTACAAAATAGAATTGCTTCTCTATATCGAAATACCCGTTTATATCTTTATCGAATATTGCACGTCCACAAAACGATGTCAAATATGTTATTGATAAAACTATAAAAAGAGAAACTAAACAAATAGTTCTCATAATTCTATTTGTAAAAAGAGTCATTTTCACAGATTTTTAATAGTTGGTTTAATAGCTAGTAGCTGGGGTCGGGCTGTAAACTGTTTCTTTTTGCAGGCTAAGATATAAGATTTAATATATAGCTCATCAAACCCATCAGCAGTTAAATTTCTTTCTATATGAATTAATGATCCTGGCTCCCTCTCTACTTGCCTTCTGTGACATATTACTTTTATAATATACTTTCTTAAAATAACATTGTCAAATCTTATTTCTTTGTCTGCCACCAATTTTCAAAACAATACTAAACCCTTGATTTGGTTTCGGGAATTATATAATGTTGTTGGGGACAAGCCCCAACGCTACATATTCAGGGGATGATTTGGTTTCGGGAACTGCATTACGGAATCACCGAACACCGAGATTGCTTCGAGAGTTAATATGAGAGCATCCTCGCAATGACGAAACTGCAGCAAATTAACGCTTAAAACGAATTAAACGATCGAAACGAAAATAACGAAATCATTCTGAAATTTCACTTGCTTTTTTGCTTTTATTCTGTTAATAATATAGAAATTGTAGACAAAAAGTAATATGAAAACGGAATGAAATGAAATCTATTGGAATTGTTGTAAATCCCGCAAAACCGCTCACAAAAAAACTCCTTCCAGAAGCTATTGAATGGCTGAAAAAGAAAAACATTGACGTTTTTGTAGTTGAGGAAAAAACACTTGATTTTATAGATGCTTCCCTTTTTATTTCCCAGGAAGAACTCAGAGAAAAATCCGATTTTGTGATTGCAATGGGGGGTGATGGAACACTTCTCAGGGCAGCACGATATATAAAAGAAATAAACATTCCACTAATCGGAGTAAACTTAGGGAGTCTCGGTTTTTTAACAGAGATAGTAGTGGATGAACTATACCCGACCCTTGAAAGAATAATTGCAGGTGATTACAGAATCGAGGAGAGAACAGTTTTGAAAGCAACATTATCTGACTCAAGGAACTTTTATGCACTTAATGACATTGTTCTACACATGGGTCATTCAGGAAGAATTATAGGGATAGAAATCGCTGTTAATGGAAATCTGCTTGCTGAATTCTCTGCTGATGGTCTCATTGTTTCAACACCAACAGGATCAACAGCGTATTCCCTCGCAGCCGGCGGTCCAATAATTCACCACGGAGTCGAAGCACAAATCATAACTCCAATTTGCCCACACACACTTGGTTTAAGACCTATGGTTTTCTCTTCTGTAGAAAAACTATCAATAAAAATGAAGAAAGGTAAGGGTATCTTTGTTGTAGACGGACAGATGACTATTGAAGTAGAAAAAAACTTCACATTCAGTGTCACCCAGGCGGATTATAAGATACATCTTGTAAGGGCTACAAGACGGGATTTCTATGAAATTCTCAGAACAAAATTGAACTGGGGAGGGATTTAGTGCTCCATGAACTCCACATTTCAAACTTTGCACTAATTAAGGATATTACTCTACCGTTCAGTGGTAAACTTAACGTTCTTACCGGTGAAACAGGCGCGGGTAAATCAATAATAATTGAAGCATTAAATCTCGTCCTTGGAGAAAGAGCGGATACAGGTGATATAAGAACAGGAAGTAAAAGTGCAAGTGTCGAAGCTGTTTTCGATATAGGGAAGAATAAAAAATTAAAGGAAACACTCTTTGAATTTGGAATAGAAACAGATGATAATATGTTAATTTTAAGAAGAAATTTAAATCAGGAAACAGGAAGCAGAAACTTCATTAACGATAAACCTGTTACTTTAAGGGTTATGAAAAAAGTGGGAGATGAACTCGTAGATATTCACGGGCAACATGAGCATCAGAATCTATTAAAGACGGAGAAACACATAGATTATCTCGATAATTTCCTCAGGTTAACGGAAAAAAGAGAAACAGTGAGTTCGCTCTTTAAATCGTTGCTTGAAAACAAAAGGGATTTGGATCAGAGGAAAAAAAGAATACAGGAACTAAAAGAAAAAGAAGAACTTTATCGCTTTCAGATAAAGGAAATTGATGAAGCACAATTACAACCCAGAGAGGATGAGAATCTTGAGAAAAGGCAGCGCATCCTTGAGAATGCAGAGAAACTTATCCAGACCATTCAAGATGCATTTATGGTACTGTATGAAAATGAAGGTTCAATTTTTGAAATACTCAATAAAATTAAGGCTCAGATTGAATCTCTCTGCGATATTGACAGTAATCTCAACACAGGGAAACAACAATTAGATAATATTCTTTTTGGGATAGAGGAAATTGCTCAAAGTTTCTCATCCTACATTAACAAGATGGAATATGATCCGGATGAACTTGCGATAAATACAAAAAGACTCGATTATATAAACCATTTAAAGATGAAATACGGGAGATCAATAGAGGAAATAATTGCATACAGAGATGCAAAGCAAAAAGAGATTAAGGCACTTGAAGATGTTGAAATAAAGACTGAAGAAATTGAGAAAACAATAAATGATAAAAAAAAGAAGCTCGTATCCTTAACATTATCTCTCTCTGAAGAAAGAGAGAAAAGAAAAAAGGATTTAGAGGAAAGAGTAAACCAAGAACTTCAAGAGTTAGGTATGGGTTCAAGCAAGTTCACCGTTGAGTTAAAAAGAATAGAAGAAAAAAATGGAATGAGCTTTCCCAACGAGAAAAAATACAAACTTGGAGAGAAAGGTATAGACAGAATTTCATTTCAGATATCCACAAATCCTGGAGAGCCGCAAATGGAGTTAAAAAAAGTTGTATCAGGTGGTGAGCTTTCGAGAATAATGCTTGCACTGAAATCTATTCTTGCTTCCCTTGACGAAGTTCACTGTATGATATTCGACGAAGTAGATGCAGGAATAGGAGGTTCTGTTGCCGAAGAGGTGGGGGATAAAATGAAGAAAGTAAGTAAAGAGAGACAGATAATTACTATCACACACCTTCACCAGATTGCATCAAAAGGAGATTGGCATATAAAAGTAGAAAAAGAAGAAAGAGAAGGAAGGGCTTATACCTATGCAAGGATTCTTAATGAAAAAGAAAGAGTGGATGAGATCGCGCGCCTCATAAGTGGGGAAAAACTCACGCAAACTGCTTTAGAACATGCAAAAACGATTCTAAAATTAAAACCTAAAAACAAATAGATGAAAAAAGAAATAATTCTCTTTTCCATTTTATTTTGTCTCCTCCTCATAAGCTGCTGGAATCCATTCGCTCCACGAGAAGGCATCGTTAGTGAGATTAACCCAATATCATTAAAAGACCCAATGAACATTCTCAATAGAATCGTTCTATCATATCAAAACAGGGATATTGACCTTTATTCATCTACACTTGATTCAACTAATTTTATCTTCATATTCGACCCCAAGGATGAAGGGCTTGAAGAATATCTTGAGCAACTCGGGATCACAGACTATTCCTGGGGTTATACAGAAGAATATTTATCAACAAAATCAATTTTTGCAAGTATGGAAGAAAAAAATATTGTATTGTTCCCGGTGTTTAGCGGCGGTTATGAACAAACTCACGGCGACACATTATTAGTTATTGTAAGATCATACAATTTTGAACCACCTGTAATAGAAGGCGAAATCATAGAAGGAACAGTTCATTTCTGGATTAAAAAATGTAGTGACGAGTTATGGAGAATTATTCGATGGTATGATTATGTAAGATAAGGGTTTAACTTATCCTCTTCTAAAAAAACCTCTCTTTTTCTTTACTTCTTTTTTCTCCTCTTTTTCCTCTTCTTTTTTCTCCTCTTTTTTTGTGGGACGCTTTAAATTTACAAGTCCAGAAGAGATTAATCCATAGAAAATCTTTGCAGTGTTAAACTCTGTTAACTTTGCAAGCTGTGCAACATCTCTTATTGACCTTTCACCTGTTATGAGTGATAATATTTTCCATTCATCAGGCGAGAGATTTATTTCTTCGGAACTAACGTTCGGATCTTCAACAAAATCAACAATCATTTCAACGGATGGGATAATTTTTTCAATCCTTTTCCATTCATCTATTTGTTTGGCTGCATCAAGAATAAGGTTCTGAATAGGAATGTTCATTCTTTTCTCCGGCGCTCTTTTCTCAGGGGAAAACACAAATTTTCCTTTAGTCCATCTAAGTATATAATGAATCGATTCTTCACCTATCATCTCGTTTGTTTTTGCATAAATAACCTTTCCATTCTCAAAATAGATCTCTCCTCTATTTTCAAGTGTTTCAATCTCAAGAGCACCATTCTTTTTTCCAAGATGAATCAATTGTAACACATCGGTTAAATCGAAATCCTCTAAGTTACCCTGAAGAGCCAACAATACCCCCCTTTCTTACCTCTATCTTTTTCTATATTTCTTATACAACATTGATACATCTTAACCATTACTACTAAACACTCCCATTCTGTAAAATTTATCTAACCGTTCCCTAATGAGTTTATCGGTATTGTAGTCTTCTGTTTCGTTTAGAAATTTATCTATCTCTTCTGCAATAAGTGCTGCTGCGCCTTCTTTATCTCTGTGGGCTCCACCAGGAGGTTCTGCAATGATGCCATCAATAACTCCTAATTCAAGCAGGTCCTTCGACGTCAACTTTAACGCTTCAGCTGCTTGGGGAGATTTTGCTGCATCCCTCCAGAGGATTGATGCACAACCTTCAGGAGAAATTACCGAATAGATTGCATTCTCCATTATAAGAATCCTATCTGCAATAGCAATTGCAAGGGCACCACCGCTTCCACCTTCGCCTATAATAATGGTAAGTATGGGTACAGGCAGAGTTGAAATCTCTTTTATATTCCTTGCAATTGCTTCTGCCTGTCCTCTTTCCTCTGCGCCGATTCCAGGATATGCACCTGGAGTATCAACAATAGTTACTATTGGAATGCCAAACTTTGCTCCCGTTTTCATTATTCTGAGAGCCTTCCTGTATCCCTCAGGATGCGGCATTCCATAATTTCTTCGTATCCTCTCTTTAGTTGTTCTTCCTTTCTGTTGACCCACAATAACTATTGACCTGTCACGAAACTTTCCTATTCCTGCTATGATTGAAGGATCATCCCGGAAAAGCCTATCGCCATGAAGTTCAATAAAATCTGTGATTAGATATTTTATGTAATCGAGTGTGTACGGTCTATCAGGATGTCTTGCAAGTTGTACACGTTGCCACCTGGTTAATCGTGAATATATATTTTCCCTTAAATGCTCAGCCTTCTTATTCAATCGTTGTATTTCATCCTTAACCTCGAAATGCTCAGCATCAGCAAGCATTTTCAATTCCTCAATCTTTTTCTCGAGTTCGACTATCGGTCTTTCAAAATCCAAGATGAATCCGAACAAACATCCTCCTAATTGTTAATTATAGACCTATTACTATATTTTATTGAATACAACGAGTTTAGAAATCCAGAGTTGAAGAAATACAGTGTTTTATTCCTAAATCCAGTAGATATGGCGAGAAAGAATAATCAAGGGAAAGAAATTTATACTTTATACCAAATCCGCCTGCCCACCTGTCTACACTCTTCTTATTATAGCTGTATCCCATCCTGAGACTAAGAAAGGAAAAACCGGCTTCGACCCCAAAAGCACTCGATAAAGGTGTATCAATGGACTTTGAAACCTCAGTTACGACCGTAAGGTTGATTTTCTTAATTTTTCGTGTATACGAGCAACCAAGTTTTGTAGTTAATGGAAGCCTGAATGATTCATCAATATACATAACCTTTGGTCCGAGATTGTTAACATTCAAGGAGAACACAATTGGTTTAATAATCTGAGGATAGTATAGCATACCAAAATCTATTGTGTATGTATGGGTAGAATAAATGTAAATCCTTTCAAGAACACCCCCTATTGAAACACCTGCAATAATATCCCCACCAAATCTACGTCCATACGATAGTTTAGCAAAGAAACTATATGCATCAAAAGTACCAATTGGTTCCACAGAGGGTCTTTCATCCCTCAATTCCATTCCACCATAAAATAGACCACCCATTCCAAGACCTACTCCCTGCTTTTCATCACCAGTTGATATTGCAATGAATTCATAGTTTATGTCTTCCATAAGAGATAAATGACTAAAACTCGCATCCAAACCCTCTGTGTATATTACTGCAGCAGGATTCCAGTAAACCGCTGTTGGATCCCTTACAATTGGTGAATACGCTCCGCCGAGGGAAACAGCCCTGGCACCCATACCAATCTTCAAAAAACTCATACCTACTGACGGAGATGTTGAATTAAAGTAATCACTGATATTACCACTCCATCCTCCCGATAAAACACCTCCAAACATCAAAATAATTATTATGACCGAAACAATATATTTACTCAAACTCCCTCCTTATCTATCTCCACTTAAAATAAGCAAAATTTCCCTAAATGTCAAGACATTTTTTAGCTCTTTGCATTATAAAATCACACTTTTATAGTTAAAACCACAGTATCTGGGTAAAACGTTTTTCGTCTCTTATTGTGGTTTACTTCCTCTCTATTTCAGTATTCTTTCCAACAGCAATTAGAAATACCTCATCATTTTCCGTCTTAACAAGAAACTCCCTTTTTCTTATTTTTGATTTTGAATCTTCTATATGTTTTTCTTCAAGTAGCCTTTTAACCATCTTTTTGTCTCCATGGTATATAAACACAAGAGGATATTCGTTCCTTTTATAACCACTGTACCAGGAGACAATTGAATTAAACATCTACCCTTTTAATCCACTTCGTGCAAAACTTGCGATAATTCTCTTCTCCAAGATAAAGAAAAGAAGAACAATTGGGGCAATAGTGAATGTTGTTGCAGCGGTAAGAAGTGTATAATTTGTGCTTTGTTCCTGAACGAAGTAAGCGAGCCCAACTTGAATAGGTCGTAATGCATCTTTCGAGGTTACAACAAGGGGCCAGATAAAGGCATTCCAACTTCCAATTATTGAAAAAAGAGCCACAGTTACAAGAGCAGCTTTCGAGAGGGGAAGCACAATTCTTATAAGAAACCCAAATCTACTGCACCCATCCATAACTGCTGCGTCAAATAGGTCTTTTGGTATTGTTTTGAAATGCTGTCTTAGAAGAAAGATAGAAAAGACATTAGCAAGCCATGGCACTGTCAGAGCAAGGTATGTATCTACCCAGTGAAGTTTCATCAGTATTAAATAGCCCGGAACAATATAGACCGGAATAGGTATCATCATCATTGCAAGGAAACTGAGAAAGATAAAATTCCTACCAGGGTATTTCATTCGTGCAAATGAATATGCCGCAAGAGAAGATGTAATAAGAACACCTACAAGTGTTGCAACCGTGATAATAACGCTGTTTAGAAAATATCGTGGGAAAGGAACCTGTTTCCATGCATCAATATAGTTACGGAACCTGAGATGATTTGGAAACCACGTCGGTGGAAATTGAATCGCCTCAAGTGGTGTTTTCAAAGATGTGATTATCATCCAGTAAAAGGGAAGAACCATAGTTATACCAATAAGAGAAAGGAGAAAAATAATTATAATCTTACCAACTGTTTTTTTAACCATAAAATACCTTTCGCTCGACTGCTTTTCTTTGAATAAGAGTTAGGATTAAAATTATAATAAAGAGAATGAATGCAACAGCAGTTCCGTATCCGTACCGGGTAAAATTAAATGCATGGTCAAAAAGGTAATATACAAGCACATTTGTAGTTCCAAGCGGTCCACCCGCAGGGGGACCCGTCATCATCCAGACATATGCAAACATCTGGAATGAAACAATAGTCGTCATAATAAGAACAAAGAATGTAGTTGGAGAAAGCAGAGGCCAGGTGATGTGACGAAAGACCTGCCAGCGAGTTGCACCATCTACCTTTGCAGCCTCATAGTATTGCCCGGGTATATTCTCAAGCCCAGCCAAAAAAAGGATAATGTTATAACCAAGCCCCTTCCATACACTCACAATTATAAGTGAATACAAAGCAAGACTTGGACCTTTTATAGGAAAATTCACTCGTAGGAAAGCAAAGAACATCTGTAAAATTCCTCTCCATTCAGAAAGCCAGTTAAATCCCTTTACACCAAATAACTGCAAAATATTATTTGCCAGACCAACCTGAGGATGGTATATCCATTTCCAGACCATTGACACTGCTATGACTGAAGTAATAACGGGAAGAAAGTAAATAGTCCTGAAAAATCTAACACCTTTGATTTTTTGATGGAGAAGTACTGCAATAAAAAGTGAAATAAGGAGTGATGTAGGAACAACCCCGATAGAGAAATAGATCGTATTACCAAAAGCTTGCCAGAAACTGCTATCTTTAAGGATTGTTGAATAGTTTCTGAGAGCAACAAATTTTTCAGCACCACCCATTCCCCATTTATAGAAGCTTACACGAAAAGCATAAATCATTGGCAAAAATCTGAAAACAAATATGATGAGAAAAGCAGGTAATAAATAGAAATAGGGACCTAAAAACCGAAAAATCTTTTTCACAGGATTAGTGATACTATTTTATTATTTCATTAATTAAGAAAAAATTATAGTTGTATTATTTTCTTACTGTTTATCAAGAAATTCATATGATTCTATTGCTCGTGTAAAAAATTCTATCGCTTCTTCGTTTGCATATACCCTTTTTGCCTTTTCTCCTGCTTCGACAGAGTAAATAAGGGATTTTTCATAATCGCAACCTTCAAAGAAGTGGTAAGAAAGGAGACCAAGAAATTCTTTCCTCCTATCTTTTAACTCCTCCTCAATTACGATACCTGCTTTTTTATGAAGTTCTCGTCTTCTTGCATATGACAGGGTTTCGTAAGCAACCTCACGGGTCAGGATATGCTTAAAGAAATACCGTATCTGCTTTTTTCCTTTTTCTTTCTTTATTAGGTCGAGATGGTTAAGATTCCTAAGTGATTTATTGAGGTTAACAAGGTCTGGGTAGATACCCTTTATTAAAAAATCAACGAATTCTCTACCTATAACGGACGCAACCTGTAGAACATCTCTTTGGTGTATATCAAGCCTGTCTATTCTGCTTAATATAACCGCCTCGACAGTATCAGGGAGTTGAAGTTTTTTAATATCACCAGTAAATTTCCATATTCCCCTCTCTTCTACTACATAACCCTGTTCTATCAGCGATTTCACCAACTCCTCAATATAAAAAGGATTCCCCTGGGATTTTTCGATTATCAGTTTTCTAAAATCTTGCGGGATATCCTTGATGGCAAGTAAGTTTTTTACAAGATTAAGACTATCATCCTTTGTAAGTTCTTTTACAGTAATTTGAGTAGTATAGCTCCTTTCGGTAAATTCTTCTTTCTCCTTCAAAGGTCTGTAAACAAGAACAAACAGGAAAGGCTTATTTTTAATATTCCTTCCAATGTAATTAACAAGCTCCATTGATGCTGTATCAGCCCAATGGAGATCCTCTACAATGATACTAACTGGTTTCTTCTTTGTAATGTATTTCATAAAGTCAAATGTAATATCAAATACTCTCTGTTTCTTTATCTTTGCATCCAGAAACTTTGTAAGCGTTGTCTCAGGAAAAGAAACTCCCATAATCTCACCAATAATTGGAAACCATTCAGAAAGTTTTCGGTCCACTTTTACCATCTTTTTTCTTATTTTTTTCTTCCTTTCCTTCAGTGTATCGTCGTGGAGAATATCAAAAAAATCAGTCAGTATGTCTACCCAAGGATGGTATGAAAAAGCACTGCCATAGGAAATACAATCACCTTCGAAAATTTTAAACCTTGATTTCTTCAGTTCTTTTATGAGTTCCTGGGTTAACCTTGATTTTCCTATCCCAGCCTCTCCTTTAATTACAAGAATCTGTCCTTTTCCTTTTTTTGCTGCACTGATTAATTCTTTAATCTTTTTCGTTTCCTTCGCTCGACCGACTATCTTTTCACTCTCTGAAAGCCATTTAGAAAGAAGTGATTTATCTACCACTTTTTTTTGAAGAATTCTATAAAGACGAACCTTTTCTTTTTTTCCTTTAAGTGCCTTTGGGATAACAGGTTTGTAGTCAAAGAATTCAAATACTTTGTTAAAAACAGATTCGGTAATAAGAATTTCTCCTTTTTTAGCAGAAGATGCGATGCGAGCTGTTAAATTAACCGAATCTCCCATGACTGTATATTCTCTTCTTAAATTGGACCCAACGGGTCCCGAGAAAACAGAACCACTATTTATACCCACGCGTAAATCTAATCCTTTAGATTTAATAAAAGATTTGTTTAACAGTTCATACGCAAACAATGCAGCTCTTCTCTCATCATCCTCAAGTGCAACTGGAAATCCAAATATAATAATAGCACGCTCGCCATTTGATGTGACATCCAGTTTGTTAAGGTATCCACCATATCTCTCTGATGTTTCTCTTAAAAGTTTATAAAATCCTTTTAGTAATAACGACGATCTTTCTGGATCTTTCTCATAGGGAATTCCAGTAAAATGTAAAAATACTGATGTTACTTTCCTATGTTCACCATCCTTAGGGTCAAAAGATGGTTTTAAATTAATTCGTTCTCTTATCCACTCTGTCAGGTAAGGCGATACAGCCCCAATCACGTGAGATTCCTTTCCTTTCATAATTTGGACAATTCCCCTTTTCTTTTCTAAATATCGTGGTCTGGACTTTTTCTTTTTCCATTTCCAAATATTTTTTCCTGACGTTTTAAATTCATCCTTTGCCATTTTTTGAACCCCACTATTAACAACAATCTCACCTGCTTTTGCTCTTTCAACTATTTTTAGGAGTTGATTCGACAATATTCCTCCAACAAAAAAATCGTTCTCCAGATCTTTGAAATAAACCCTTCCAGATGTAATGCCACAATGAATTTTAATCTGGAAAGACCCCTTTCTTGTCACTATTCTCTTATGTTCTTTCACAAAATTAATTATCTGTTTTGCTGCTTCAAATGCCCTTATCTCTTTCGGATACCTCAACTTATCATCTATAAAAATTGCTAGAATCGCATCTCCTCCAAACCTGTAAATATCTCCACCCCAACTCATTATTACCTTTATAAGAGCTTCGAAAAAATGATTAATAATCTTCGTTACCTCTTCCGAGCCCTCTTTACCGAGCTTCGCGAGTTTCTCACTCATCGCAGTAAATCCCGAAATATCACCGTAGAAAAGGGTCACAGGTAAAATTTCATAGTTAGCAGGTTTTTGATTGAGGATTTTTGAGTTAACGATTTTCTGAGGGAGGAAACTTAAAAACGCAGAGACCTTTTTCACCTTTTCATCTTTCAATAAAGAATTTTCTTTTCTCATCATTTGAAATTAACTGCTTACTAAAGATGCAAACGATTAAATCATAAAACTATTTTTCTGTCAACTCTTTTCTAATAATATATCTTGATAACAAGGTAAGAGTCTGGTAAGGAAAGATTTAAGAATCATTTATTCAGAATTAAGTATACTTCTTGATAGCTCTGCCTCAACTGACTCTGGATATTCAAAAATAATTTCCCGTAATAACTCCTCTGCCATTGATGTTTCCTTTATCTCTTTTTTGTATAAAATAGCCGATTTGTATAACGCCTTTGGTGAGAAAGGACTATCCTTATCTTCCCACGTAATGCTCTTATACGAAGAGATTGCATCATTCAATTGTCCAATAAGAGCATAAATCTTTCCCTTATAAAAGAGGAGAATCACCTTCTCTTCCTTTTCCGAAAACCTGCTAAATGCTTCATTGATCAATGTAATAGCTTTGTCATAATCTTCCTTCCAGATTATTTCCTCTATATCGCTAATAAAAGAAAGGAATGAAGGTTTTTCTTGCAGCATTTCAATCATTAACACTTTTTCTAATGCATTGTTTGCAAAATCTTTATCAAGTCCTTTGGAAACTGCGGTTAGGAAAGCATCTCTTGACTCTGAATATGAACTCTTTAGAAATTTTATCTCTCCTAAAAGATAGAAAGAAAGTGATTTTAAACTTTTTTCTAACAAATCTTCCGCTTTCTCAAAGTTCCCTGATTTTATATATCCTGTAACAGAAATTTTCAGTATTTTATCACGATTTAGCGAAGCACCTTTTTTAAGCAGAGGTTCAATGACTTTTACACCCTTTTCAAATTCTTTTTTATTATAAATTAATATCCGTGCTTTTTCAACAATTGCTGAATCTTTTAAAAATATTCCATGTTTTATCACATCATCTAAAGATTCAAGTGCATTATCAAATTGTGACATGAAACCATACGTTAAAGATAATAGGTATTGGGCTTCTTCTTTTTCCTTCTTTTTTGCATTACCCTCTATTATTTCCTTCAGTAACTCTTCTGTCTCTTGATAATAACCTTTCTTTATACATATAGAAGCAAATTCCAGCAATGACGGAGCATCAAGCGTTTGAAGAAAGTAGGTTTTTGCTTTTACAATATCTCCGATTTCCAGGAATATCTCTCCTACCAGTCGTTTAGAATTCAGGTTATCTCCTGTCACTTCTTCGAGTTCTTGATACAAGGATTCATCCTTTTTAAGTAATTTTTTTATCTCCCTTTTAACCCAATCCTTCGATACCTTTCTGTATTCATAATAGAGAAAGATTTCCCTAATTGCCTCCCTGTATTCCTCTCCGTTCATATAACAGAGATATAATTCTCTTGAGAAACGTTTCTCCCCCCACCTCCTTTTCCCTTCAAGAAAAATCATCTTTGCTTCCTCAATTAAACCTAAAGAGAGCATAAGATTACCAGCAAATAAATAACTGACATCAGAAGCACCTTCTTTTGATATTACACCTTTCAAAACATTTACACCATCTTCATTCTTTCCAAGAAAAACATATGCTTTAGTCAGCATTGTAGCAATTTCTCTTCTCTTTTTTATCTCCGGGGTAAGATTTGAATACACAGAAATAACCTCAGAATACCTCTTTTCTCTGAGAAGTAAATTCATCAATCGAATCGTAACAGCTAAATCGCCCGGATGTTTCTCTACAAACTCTTTATAATCCTTTATTGCTTCGTCTATCCTACCCTCTTTCTCCTTAACTATTCCTTCATTAATTATTTGTTGTATCTTCTGGGCAGGGATATTAATAGTAACAGACAGAAAGAAAGTAACAGATAGAAATAAAAGTATCTTAGCCTTCCGTGAATAATTCATTTAGATATTTCTCAGCTGAAGTTCGTCTGCTATCCTTCTCACATATCTCTCCATTTCCCTTGTAACCTTTCGGTAAACGATTAAACCACCTCCAATAGGATCATCTATCTCTTTATATTTTCCGTATAACT
Source organism: Caldifarciminota bacterium (assembly GCA_023127905.1). Taxonomy (GTDB): domain Bacteria; phylum Hydrothermota; class E44-bin80; order E44-bin80; family E44-bin80; genus JAGMEZ01. The sequence goes on along the minus strand of JAGMEZ010000317.1, from coordinate 3,488 downwards.
CTGAGAGAAGGAAAACCCTATCTTCGCATCCGGGAAGGGATTTACATACCTCCTTTTTATGTAAACTCTCCATACAGAAAATAACGTCCGAATTGTCGACTATTTCTCTATTAATGCAGCGTGAACGGTGCATCTGTATGTCGTATCCCCGTTCTTTTGCAGCCAGAACTGCTTCTTTTGTTGAAGGATACCCATCTCCGGCACATATTCCACATGAAGAAACACTTATATTTTTTAACCCCCTCTCCTTCAACTCTTTCCGCAATATCCCTTCTGCAATAGGACTTCTGCAACTGTTTCCTGTACAGACAAAAAGAACATTGAAAACAATGGATTTATCAATTCTAACCCTTGTAGGAATATATCGTTCAATTGTAAATATGCTAATGGAACCTTTTCTTCGAAGAATAAAAGGATACCGCGATAGATCAATAACCGTCGATGGAATTCCAGACAGAATAGAATCATCCCGTATAATTACATCTACATTAAGATCGATAGACTTATACCTTACTGATGGTTTTTCTCCCGAAATATTCGCACTGGTAGTTGCTAACGGCTTCTTAAACTGCATTAGAAGCTTTTTACAAAAGTTATTGTCTGGGATTCTTATACTGATTGTCTCCTCTTTACTTAGTAATCCGCTTGGAACATTCCTCTTTGCCTGCATAATAAATGTCATTGCACTCGGGGAAAAGCGCTCATAGATTCGCTTTCTCATTTTGGTAATTTTACTTGCATAATCTGGTATTAATTTTTTATGAGAGAGAAACATAATAAGCGGCTTTGTTCTTTTTCTTCCCTTTACCTTAAATATCCTTGCAATTGCTTTATTGTCTTCAGCATCACATCCAATACCATAAACTGTGTCTGTTGGGAAAACAATAATTCCTCCTCTCTGCAAAACAGAAAGTGCTTTTTCCAGACCCTTACTATCCGCTTCATATATCTGTTGTTTCATAACTAATATATATCACGAATTTTTGTAAAAAACAAGTACGATTTTTCTTTTAATTTTCTAACTCTTCTCTTACCTCACCTTCCAATTGTAGGAATTGGTCTTGCACTTGTCCTTGCTTGCCCCGTAGATCACCCAGGATTTACTTGCTCCCATTGTGATTGTACGGGGTCATTGCGAATAAACTTACATATTCACTGTTGAAGCAATCTCATCTTTCATCTTTGGATTAACCAAAATTGCCCTCTTTTTTTCTTGACAAGAGAATTATCTTAATATAAGATATGGTTGTTTAATCTAGATTATAAACAAGTATTAATTTAAAAAGAAAACAAGAGAAGGAGGGAAGAATGTATTTCAAGGTAGATAAGGATGTTCTTCTGGAAAAGCTGCAGTTGGTTGCAAGTATTCTCCCGCAAAGAACAACACTGATTGTTCTCGGTAATATCAAGATTATCGCTGAAAAGAAATACGTTTGTCTCAGTGCAACAGACCTTGATATTTCCCTTGATAGCACTCTCCAAACAGATGTAGTTGAAGAAGGAAGTATTACTGTTCCAGGAAGACGATTCCTCGAAACTGTGAGGGATCTGCCACCCTGCACAATAGAGATAAAGGTTGTTAATGATTTCGTTGAGCTACGATATGATAAAGGTGTATATAAAATGCCTGCCATACCAACTGATGAATATCCCGAAATCCCTCAAATATCGGGGAAAAACCAATTTTCCTTTCCTTCAGGTTTGCTGAGAAATTCTGTTCTAAAAACCACTTTCGCAGCATCAAAGGAGCCCGGAAGAAGGGCTCTTTCAGGCATACACTGGCATATTGCTAACAATGAAGCCAATATGGTTGCTACGGACGGAAGAAAACTTGCTTTCTATAAATGCCTTCTTGAGATAAAAGAAACTATAAAGGTAAATATTCCTCCAAAAGCCTTAAGAACCTTAATTGGATACATAAGCGATGAAGAGATTGATATAGATATAAAATTTGATGATACGAAGATAGGATTTTATCTCAAGGATACGACAATTATCGCAAGACTAATTGAAGAGATTTTTCCCGACTACCAACAAGTTATACCAAAAAATAATAAAAAAGTATTGAAAATCTCGAGGGAAGATCTTTTAAATGTCCTTAAAAGGGTTTCAATATACGCTGACAGTACAAGCCATCTTGTTAGTTTTGATATTGAACCCGAGACTGTAAGGATTTACACTGAGACAGAACTTGGCTCAGGCGAAGAAAACCTTCCATGTGTATTCAGTGATAAATCTATAACAGTAAATTTCAATGCTTCATATCTCTCTGAGATACTAAGAAATCTCGATGAAAAAACCATAGAATTTTATATAAATACACCAAAAACAGCTGTCATTATTACACACAAAAAGAAGAAGGATCAAGAACTAACTTATCTCTTAATGCCAATAATCACGTCATAACACGGTAATTAAAAATTTCAAAATTTTAAACTAAAGTAGCGAATTCCACTCCCTCATTCTCACATTATTTTACATTTTAACACTGTTGTTTTTTTCGTCATTTGGATCTTTGCATTTGAATTTTTTGTTCATTACCTGTCTTTATATCTTTTTCTTGCTTCCTCTAATATATTTTTCTCATAAGAACTAAGACCATCAAGTCCAACCTTCGACAGTTTTCTAAGGACAGCATTTACCTTATCCTCAAAGTCAGTATCGTCAATTACTGCATCGATATCCTTATCTTTATCTCTTCTATTTACAAAAATAAATTTTCTCCATATACCTCCTCTCGTCTTTATAAATTTCAAATAAAGAAAACCAACAAGCAACCCCCCAAGATGAGCAAAGTGAGCAATATTGTCTCTTGAACCACTGAAGGCTGCAATAAACTCAATAATTCCAAAAATGAGAACAAGAAACTTTGCCTTAATTGGAAGAAAAAAATATAGATAGATATATCTATTGGGAAATGTTAGTCCGAATGCAAGGAGAAGTCCGAATATTGCGCCAGATGCTCCAATAGTAGGAATGACAGAGTTATGCTGAGCAATTACATAAACAATTCCTGCACCTATTCCAGTAATGAAATAATACTTAATAAATTCGTTCTTTCCCCATATAGATTCGAGTTCTGAACCAAACATCCAGAGTATAAACATATTGAAAAATAGATGAAAAAAGTTACCATGAAGGAACATATATGTAAACAGCTGCCAGACATAGAATTTCTTGACAACAAGATGAGGAACGAGACCAAATAGGGAATTTAGCTTTGAAAAAAGGATGGGATCTAACCTTCCAAGTATCAGCTGAATTAGAGAGGCTACTATATTGATAATAATCACCCCTCTAACAGCACCTGAGAATTGCGGCCGTAAGAAGCGCCGTTTCATTTTGAATTCATAATTCTCCATAATAATACACTCTCTCTCCTTTTAAATCGATATTATAAAGTCATTATAAATATATATTATAAGATAAGCTTTTGCAAGAAAAATCTATGAAACTTTTTTCAAAAAAAGAATTATAATATAAATAAT
>JAGMEZ010000316.1 GCA_023127905.1 Caldifarciminota bacterium | reverse complement strand
AATCAATTCATACATCACTCAACAACGGTGTATGGTTACACAGATGACAAATATTGTATTTTGTATAACACGTGGATGTGGGGAGAGCAGCATTGGTACTATTATACATATCATAGTGGAACATATTCCAGAGATTGGGTAATAACAGCAGTTCCTGGTGGTAGTAATGCACATAAGGTAACTCTAATAACACCTGATGGTGGCGAGATATGGCAGGCAGGCTCGGTCGATACGATTAAATGGACATCAAGTGGAGGCAGCATCGATCACTTAAAGATTGATTTTTCTAAAAACGGTGGTAATGACTGGCAAACACTAACTACCAATGCACCGAACACAGGTTCCTATGCCTGGGATATCCAGCCTGATACATTGAATACATACCGTGCAAAGGTAAGGCTTTTAGGATATAATTCCAGTAATTCATTACTCGGTGCAGATGGAAGTGCAGGTGATTTCACCATTAAACCGGTATTCTCCTGTACGGTCAACGTTACTTCTCCAAACGGGAGTGAAGTGTGGGGTGTTGGAGAGGTTCATCCGATAACCTGGACAACTTCTGGAACCAATCCTCATCATGTTACACTCTATTATTCCGCCGATGGTGGTACCCAGTGGAATATTATCATCACATATCCAAATAATGGCAGTTTCAACTGGACAGTACCAGACGATACAACATCTATTGCACTTGTGAAGATCAAAGCTCTGACACAACAGAATGAACTAATTGGTGAAGATATTAGTGACGATTTCTTTACAATATCAGCGACAGGTATTCAAGAAAAGCCTTCTAAAAAAGATATTTTACCCTTCTACGTTTATGTTTCACCTCTTCCAATGGCATCTTATGTATCATTCACTATCTGTGGAAATAGCTCTTCCGTTATCTCTATTGATATAATTGATGTATCGGGAAGGATAGTGAGAACACTAAAAGGCGAGGGGACTTCCCTTATGTGGGATGGAGAAGATAATCTCGGTAAGAGAGTCAGGTCTGGATTATATATTTACAGACTCAGAGCTGGTGAGCAGAGTACATCGGGAAGGATTATAAAGATACGATAAAGGATATAAGAAAAAGATGTATGTCCGAAAAGGGGAGTAAAAACTCCCCTTTTTTTTGGAGCAAGTAAAATAATGAGGAAATTCTTTGGTTATATTTTGATTTAAAACAGCAAGTTAAATAGAAAAAGGGCAAACTAAAAATGCTTGCCCTTTTTTTGAAATTCTTAATAAAAATTTTATTGGATTTCATCTAATTCCTGGAATACTAGCCTTACAAGTTGTGTTCCTCTGTTGTATTCCATGAATGATATTGGAAACCCGAAATAGAAGAATGACGGTGTGGTTTTCCCTTCTTGTACAAATCTTAATACGCAAGGTTGTTTTTCATATGTGGCATGATCTTGATAGTGGTTTAGGGTATATACTGATGTTAAATCGCCAGAATAATCACCCCAGTAATCAGGCACTAAAACCTCAACGATGAATTGGAAGTCGATAATTGGATGCCATAGAATGGAAGAATTTAATGATAAATAAGGATAAGCAGATTCTTGGCTATAAAATGCTGTATCGGTTTCAACGGGGGAGATGCTTGTATCTGTTGGAGTTCCAGCAGAAGTACTATTATATTGTTCTATATGAAGTTCAGTAAATGGGAAAGGCTTTTGTATACCAAAAGTCACGCCAGTCATATAGCTACCAGTTTTAAGGGTTTCTGAACCAGTAAAAATAATGCGACCCCCAATATGAAGGAAGTCTTCTATTAGGATTTCATTATCTGTAAGGGGACGTCCTACAGGTGGAAGGTCTTTATTTTCTTTAGACCAAATTATCGTTGAATAGTTACCAAAAAGTATATGGTCAGTGTTACCATATGGATACGCATATGAAAGAGAATCATAAGTTATACCAAGAGAATCACCAAGAATTGAAGTAAAAAATGGAATTGCAATGTTATTGTTAATGTAAGCGTTATTTGTTAGATTGATCCAAATAACTTTTCTGTAATTTTCATCTTTAGCGATTTCTGGAATGACGAAGTAAATGGTTCTCCATTGATTATAAACTACAGTATCGGCATCTATAATAGTTGTATCCCATGGGGTTACAGTGGAATCAACAGATATTTCCAGAATTGATATTGTTGTATCAGAAAGTGATTGGTCAATCGCGCCAGCATCGTCAATAGCCCTGATATAGAGTATATGGTATCCTGAATCCAAAGGTGCGTTTTCACCCGTAAAGTAGTACGATTCTTCAGCGATAGGATTAGACCATCCTTTGTGTGATGCAGGATCGAAATCTATGGTAGTATCATCCCAGCAATACTGAAACTGCGGAGGAAATACTTCGTCGCTGTCAATTGCAGTCCATGCGAAATTAATACCTTTCCATGTTGAAGTTGACTCACCGAGAATAAAACGTTGGGAACTATCTTTTGGTGTAGAGAAGAAACGGGTATTGGGTGGGATATTGGACATGTTGAAAATCCTTTGTGCGGGTGAAGGGTCAGGCAGGTCTTTGTTGTCTACTGCCCTTACATAGAAAACATGAGTGTATATTGTATCAGGGAAAGGTGCTTCGAAAGCAATAGTGTCCTGTGTGGCGAGTGTAGAATCCATATAGAGAGAATGCCAGCCAGAGCCTGCAATGTTTTCATTGTATACTGTATCATCTATCGCCCAGTCGTATCGTGTAACTATACCATCCGCGTCTGTCCCGTACCAGAATAATAACCGTGCATGATAGATATTAGAACTGTCTGGTGGAACGTTTACTATGTACGTGTCAGGTGGTTGATTTGAAACGTCAATATCTGCTGGTTTTTTAGTGCATACGGTAAATATAAGAAGAATAAGTAAAAAAGAAAATATGGTTAATAACACCTTTTTATACATTATACCTCCTTCATGGTTTTGTTTATTATAAAATAGAATAAATTATATGTCAAGTAAAAATTTAAGCTTTTTCAAGATTTTTTTGAGTTAGAAACCACAGATTTACACTGTTTTCATGTATTAAAATATTGGAGGTAGCCCCAATACCTATTCATAACCGTTAAAGGTCTATCTGTGTAATCATTTTAAGAATCAATGTAATCAGAGGTCTCTGAGTAGTTTTTGAGAGACCTCAAAAAGAAGATATTGACTTTTTTTTAGTTATCTGTTAGATTTTAAATATGAAATCAAAAAACATGAGGTTCTTAATTATCATAGTTGTAGGTTTAGGGATAATAGTACGGTTGATCTATATTCTGGAAATACGCAATAGTCCGTTTTTTTATTCGCCTTTCGGTGATCCGGAAGTCTTCAATACGTGGGCACTACAGATTGCTAAGGGAAATATTATGGGGAATGAAGTGTTTTTTAAGGCTCCACTCTATCCGTATGTCCTGGCTCTTTTCTACAGACTAATGGGGAATAGTTTTTTTATACCGCGATATCTTAATATTCTCTTTGATGGGATTTCAATTTTCTTTCTTTATTTGATAGGAAAGAGATTAATCAATCAGACAGTTGGTTTAATTGCTGCAAGTATCGCTTCTATCTCAGGAATTCT
>JAGMEZ010000315.1 GCA_023127905.1 Caldifarciminota bacterium | reverse complement strand
TCCCTCAAGGTCAGAAAAATGAAAATTTGCAGAGAACTATTTCTTATAGGAACTGCATTACTTTTCCTAATATCTATCTTATTCGCCCAAGCTCCTGTCAAACTGTGGACAAGGATCAGTGAAGAGCCTGAAAGTAATAAGTTTTTTCTAAAGAATTATCCTTCCATTTCTCAACCCGCTATCACTTCAGAAGGTAAAGATATTGAAGGGGACTTCTCTTCAATTCGCGATGAGGACACCCTTGTTCTTGATGACGGGACTGCATTTGATTTATTTTGGATAGGGAAATATAGAGCGCAGAGATTTACTCCTGGTATCTTGTGTACATTACAAGCACTTACCTTTAGAACTGTTATGGAGTATACTGAATGTTCTCTTTATGTGTGGCCTGATTCTTCTGGTATTCCCCAATCCTCTACAAATCTTGTTCTTCCTGTTTATTTTTCGAGTTCATTTCCTGATGAATGGCAAAGAATAGACATTTCAACACCTGTTATAATTAACGAAGACTTCTGGATTGGTATTAAAGGATATTCGAGTTTTTTTTATGACAATACGGCAAATTGCCACAAAAGAATTGCACATTCATATGATAAAATAGAATGGTTTATTCCCGATTATCATGAATATGGAGAGCTTTTGATAAGACCGATAGTTAAACTTACAGGTCCAAGACACGATGTCTCCTGCACTGACATATTTTCAAAGAAAGGCTTTTTCCTTCCAAATCCTGCTTTTGATACGGTGGGCATTGTGGTAAAAAACTTTGGTAATGTAACAGAAGATAATGTACCAGTTTATCTCAGAGTTAAAGATACGCTTGGCCTTGTAGTCTTCTTTGATGCTCAATATATTGATTCGCTAAAACATAATGAGATGGATACAGTCTTCATCCCCTGGAGTTATAATAAAAATGATGATTATATAATTGAAGGCTATCCTTGGATTTCTAATGATTGTGTAAGAGACAATGATAAACTCAAAACAAAATCGTACATTAGAACGTATCCCTGTGAATTGTATTATGACTATTTTGAATATACGTTGGCAACCACAACCATTGATACGGTAGCAAATAAATTTTTCCCTCCATACTATCCTTGCAGGATTGATAGTATTAGATGTTGTTTTGAATGTTGGCAAATTGGTACAACATATACATACGGCATTGCTATCGTAATTTTGGATGATAATGGAATAGGAGGATTTCCAGGAACTGAATTAGCTAAGGACTCAGTCATGGGATTTAGTCAGGCAAATTTCTTATGGCTGACAATGGATTTTACATCGCAAAATGTCATTGTTGATTCAGGAGGTTTTTTTGCGGAGTGGACTTTCATTCCTGATTCAACAACACCACCTTATAGTGGTCCACAACTGTGGACTGATGAAGGTAATCCTCCTTTTGCCATGATGCATTGGGTCAAAGGAGGAGGAACCTGGTATCATTACTGGGAACATTGGGATCCATTCATAAGGGTATGGGTAGATTATCCAAGTGCTATTTCTGAAGTGGAAGACCCGACTGATTACAGCAATCTTTTATCATTAAGTCCAACCATCACAAAAGGAAAATTCAAATGTTCATTTTGCACTTCGAATGATGGAATGATAGAGATCTCTCT
>JAGMEZ010000314.1 GCA_023127905.1 Caldifarciminota bacterium | reverse complement strand
CGAATAAAATCCAAAATGCAAACATAGGATGATGATATAATGAATAATTATAACCAAGGATAAAGGAAAAAGGATAAAGGATAAAGTGAAATCTACAGATACGAATGAAATAGATAGTAGCGTTGGGGCTTGTCCCCAACAGAGGATAAAGAAATGACGAAACCAGAAATCTTAATGACGAATAAAATCCAAAATGCAAACATCCGAACGATATTAACGATACTAACGAACTAAACGATAAAAACGAAATATAATGACACGAGGAAGAATATAAATGAAGCAGACTTTTTCACGTAAAGTGAGAGGTTTTGGGCTCGGTACCGCCATTTCTCGTATACTCGGACTTGTGCGGGAGATGACATTCTCGTACCTCTTTGGTGCGGGGATGATGATGGACGCCTACCGTATTGCTTTTAATATCCCAAATCTTTTAAGAGATCTGTTTTCAGAAGGTTCCCTCAGTGCAGCATTTCTACCTATTTTTTCTGATTATGACAAAAAAAGAGGAAAAAGAGATGCGTTTCGTTTTACAGGTTATGTCTTTAATGTTCTCCTGTTATTTATTGGCGCACTGGTTGCTATTGGGATGGTTTTTTCTCCTCAGATAGTGCACACTATTGCATACGGATTCACCAAAGATCCTGAAAAGTTTGCTTTAACTGTTCATCTGACTCGAATTATCTTTCCATTTGTTGTATTTATGGTTCTTTCAGCATTGACAATGGGTGTTCTTAATTATTATAACCATTTCTTCACGACTGGATTTGCCCCTGCACTTTTCAATGTAGGAATAATAGGGTGTGGGTTTATCATTTCTCCTTTCTTAATTCAGAGAGGAATTTCCCCCATTGTCTCAATTGGAATTGGGGTTTTGGTTGGGGCTTTCTTTCAGTTGCTCATACAGATACCATATTTTGTAAAATCGGGTTTCAAATTTGTGAGGGGGATAAACTTCAGGGAAAAAGGTTTATTGAGATTGTTAAAGATAATGATACCCATTGAGTTTAGTTATGCAGTTACAAGAATTAATGTCATGGTTAATATGTTTATTGCTTCCCTGCTTGCTGAAGGCTCAGTTTCATACCTTGGCTATTCAATGAGGCTTATGCAGCTTCCAATAGGAGTTTTGGGAATGGCAGTAGCAACGGTAACTCTGCCGGATGCGGCAAAACTCGTTTCAGAGTCACGCGATGACGAAGTGATAAAAATCTTCTCCCGCTCTCTCAGGTTTGTATTTTTCCTCACAATACCCGCATCTGTTTTTCTTTTTATATTACGAATTCCCATTGTGGGACTTATTTTTGAACGAGGTGCCTTTACAGCGCAGGATACCATTTTTACTTCCCAGGCGCTTGCTTTCTATTCAATCGGGATATTTGCGATGTCTTCTTCACGTGTTGTAACAAGTATTTTCTATTCTTATAAGGATGCTCGAACACCAATGGTGATAAGTATATTTACCGTGATTCTTAACGTAATTCTCTCTTTAGTATTTATGAGATTATTATTATTCAGAGGTCTGGCACTTGCAGCTTCACTTGCCAGTATCTTTAATCTGATGATACTTTTGTGTTTCCTCAAGAGGAAATTGAAAATCATAGATGAGAAGAAAATAATAAGTGAATTTTTAAAAATTATTGTAGCAAGCATTTTATCTGGTGGTACTGTCTTTGGTCTGCTTCTCTTGCTCCAGGAAAAGTTAACATTTTCAAGATCTCTCAATTTCCTTATTGAATCAGTTTGTCTCTTTATTGTTGGTGGAATTATTTACTTTATTATTTCACGGATTTTGGGGATTGAATCTAGTAAGCACATTAAATCTCAATTGGAAGGGGGACATTAAGAAAGAAGGAAAGTCCGAAATTAAGAAAATGGAAATTTGCACATACAGTAATTAAGTAAT
>JAGMEZ010000313.1 GCA_023127905.1 Caldifarciminota bacterium | reverse complement strand
AGTAAGGAGTAGGAAGTAAGGAGTAGGGAGAAGGAATTATGGAATTTGTGAAAAATGCAGTGGGTCGGATGATCCCGACCGGGATAGAAGGGAGAACATTAAAACCCTTTGCTGGAGCTTTTGCGGATGATGGTGGTGGAAGAAAGAGAGTTACACCACCAATTTCTGTATCAAAACCCGGTCAGATGAAACTCTGCTCTCTGAAGGAGACAATCGAAAAAACGGGATTAAAGGATGGAATGACCATATCTTTTCATCATCATCTGAGGGATGGTGATTTTGTTGTCAATATGGTTGTTGATGAGATTGCACGAATGGGCATAAGGGACCTGACCCTTGCACCGACAGCACTTTTTCCATGCCATAAACCTTTAATTGAGCACATAAGGAGTGGTGTTATAACAAAGATTGAAGGGAGTATGAATGGTCCTGTTGGTGAACATGTTTCTTACGGTGGGCTTCCGAAGGTTGCAGTTCTCAGAACCCATGGTGGAAGGGCACGAGCAATAGAGGATGGTGACCTTCATATAGACGTTGCTTTTCTTGCCGCATCAAGTTCAGATGATTATGGAAATTCTAATGGTGTTGATGGAGTTTCCGCATTTGGACCAATGGCTTATGGATACGCAGATGCTATATTTGCTGATTCGGTTGTTGTTATTACTGATAATTTGGTTCCTTATCCTTGTGCCCCATACTCAATACCTGCAACACATGTTGATTACGTGGTCGTTGTTGATACAATTGGTGATCCAGAGAGGATTGTTTCAGGGACAACAAGGATTACACGAAGTCCTACACGGCTACTCATAGCAAAATATGCTGCCCAATTCATAAAGGAATCCGGTTATATGAAGGAGGGTTTTTCTTTCCAGACAGGTGCAGGTGGTATTTCCCTTGCAGTTACAAAGATACTTGGTGAAATTATGGAGGAGGAGGGGATAAAGGCAAGCTTTATAAACGGTGGGTTAAGTACATTCGCAGTTAATCTGTATAAAAAAGGACTGGCTGCTGTCCTGTATGATGGTCAAGTATTTGATAGAGGTGTGATTGAATCCTTCAGGAATGATATTAAGCATGTTGAAACACCAATGACTATGTATGCAAATTATCATTCCAAAGGTTGCCTGGTGAACAGGCTTGATGTGGGATTTCTCGGAGCAACAGAGGTGGATGTTGACTTTAATGTAAACTGTAACACGCATTCAGATGGGTTACTGCTGCATGGTATTGGCGGGCATACCGATGTATGCGCGGGGAGCAGTCTTGCGCTGATAACTATTCCTTCGTATAGGAAAAGAATTCCAGTAGTACGAGATAAGGTAACGACGGTTACTACTCCTGGTGAAACCATTGATGCGATTGTAACTGAAAGGGGAATTGCGATAAATCCACAGAGAGATGACCTGATTGGGAGAATGAAGGATTCGAATCTTCCTATTACCACCATTGAAGAGTTGAAGGAGAAGGTTGAAAAGATTACTGGGAAACCTGAACTTCCACGATTAAAGGATAGAATTATCGCACTCATAGAATACCGTGACGGAACGATTATCGATGTGGTGAAGGAGGTAGAGAAGTAAAAACATCAGGGTATCAGAACATCAGAGAATCAGAGTATCAGAAGATGAGAGAGAAAAGAAAATGGAGTAGCGAAACTTGTTTCGCGCTGAGAGAAAATGGAAATTTGCAAAGGCTGAAATTACAAATTCCATCGTAGTTTTATGTCTTATTTTTAAAAAAAGGAGGTGTTATGAAAAAAGGAATCGTACCTTTAATTCTTATTTTAGCTGTTTCGTTAATCGTTGCTTTGTCCTGTGAGAAGGTGGAGGAGGTACTTGGTATAACGATTTCAGGAAATGTGTCTAATGCAGGGCAACCTGTTGAGGGTGCGTATGTGCTGCTTGTAAATAATGTTAGTGAAATTGTAGCTGGTAGTCCTCTTAGTAATGGTTCGATTACTTTAGGTAATGGGAATTATACGATTATTCAAGTGGAAGACGGCACATACTATGTTGTTGTTGTGAAGGATGAGAACGGGAATACATCATATGACCTTGGCACTGACCCGATAGGATGGTATGGACATCCTGATTCTTTAACCGGATTAACCATTCCTGATTCAGTGATTATTTCAGGGAATGATGTATCAAATATTGACATAGATACACTGTATGTACAGTAATCTGTGTGATCTCACTAAACCTTAACCCAAAAGGAGGTGTCATGCTTAAATCTTTTAACAAAAGCATGTTGCTGGTCTTATCAGTTCTTCTTGTTTTGTGCCTTTTCGGATGCAAGGAGAAACCTGTAGAAGAACCACCGGAGCCTGCAAAACCTGAGATTAGTGTTAAAGATACCGAACCTATGACGGTGGTTTACCTTGAGAAAAAGGGTCCCTATTCGGAAACGGGTAAATCGATATTGGAACTTTTTACTCTTCTGAAGAAAAAGGATCTAAAATTGAGAAATTTCCCGATGGGATTCTACTATGATGACCCTGAAAAGGTTGCACCGGAAGAGACAAGGTATGAAGTAGTATGTCAGTTTGTTGGAGAGTTTAAGGGAGATAATGAATTAAAAGTTAAGGAACTCCCTGCTCAAAAGGTTGCATGTTTACTCTATACTGGACCGTATGAGAAGTGTGCACCGGCATACAAGGAACTCTTCGGCTGGGTAATGAAGAATAAATATCAACCTATTGGTCCATGCATAGAGAAATATCTTAACGATCCAGCAAAGGTAAAACCGGAAGAATTGAAAACTGAGATTAGTGTTCCTGTGAAAAAGGCACCAGAAGATACAGAAATGATAGAAAAGTAGTTTTATTACTAATTCAGGTAATGACAGTAAGCCCAGCATTTTTTGAATGCTGGGCTTTTTATTTATGTTCAGTTCTCTTTTTTATTGCTTCTATTCGTAGTAGCGTTGGGGCTTATCCCCAACCCTTACCGAGGACAAGCCTCGGCGCTACTCAAGGTCTTTCATCTGTAGCGTTAGGGCTTGCCCCCAACCCTTGCCGAGGACAAGCCTCGGCGCTACGTGACCTTGAAAGCGCTGAGGACGAGCGTTGGGGCTACTCATAATGACAATCTTTTTTTGCCGTGACAGCCACTTAAAAAATGGTTGACAAACTATCTTATTTATGTTAAATTTTTTCAATCATGTTATTAAAAACTAAAAAAGGAGGTTTTATGCTTTACTCAACAAAAGTAGTGCCTGTTTTTGCAGCAATCCTTATTCTTTGCGGACTTGTGTTTTTTTCGCTTAATACAACAAGCTGTACAAAAACAGAGACCGTTACGGAAGTAGTTCATGACACTACTGTAGTTCATGATACCACAACACAGAACATTGTTTTATGTGTGCTTTATGATTGGTCGTCTATGGTGATTCTCGCATTTGATCCAATAGCAGACCCAGATTCGGTTGATGCAAAGAAGGAATGGGGTGGTAACAGCCTTACATTCCCTATCAAAACTATGTATCCTGGTTATGTAATGTTGCAAGATACAACAGAAAATACTGCTGGTACAACCTATACAATCAAGGTAACATCAAACATTGGCAATGCTGAAGGAAGTATTATTATACCTGACAGCACTTACATAACTCAACCGTCATCTGATGATACACTTCCAATAGGCGATGTAACAGTATCTTGGATAGCAGCCCAGGATGCAGATTTTTATTGGTTTTTTGGGTGGATATATGCTTGTGACAGTTCTGGATATTGGATGGAAGAAGAATACATTGATTCCTTTCTGACTGATGTTTCGCATGTTATATCCTCTTCTCATTTCAACGTCACTGGCGCTCCATATTATGATGTTTACATAAGGGTCTATCCTTATACAGGACCACTGCCGGTTCCAGGTAGTACAGGAAATATGACAGGAGATCTGAATGGTTTTCTTACCGCAGAAGGTGATGGCGATGCTGTTTGGTTCTATGTAGGGACACCAATAGGGAAAATAGGCCAACATCATAAAAAGAGAGAGATATCTCTTGATGATAGAAAAGATGCATATCTTCGCGCCCTCGACATTAAGTAACTGAGAATTTGGAAACAGACTTGATGGAAGTTGCGGGCTTTAGCCTGTGTATAGTTTGTAGGGGCAGACGTGTGTGTCTGCCCCTTTTTTTAAATATTGACCGACATTGTTTTCCCGCGAAATAATGTCATTTGTCATTCAACAACCCTCTCCAGGAACTTCAAACCTTTCGCTTGTCCCCAACCCTTTTTGTAAGGCAAGATGCCTTACCTGTTGTATGTAGCGTTGGGGCTTGCCCCCAACAACATATCTGGCCGCAATGGCGTTCTTTTGACTCAATAACCTAATAACACAATAACTCAATAACTGTCTCTCTAAGGTAGCCGCACCTTTTAAGGTGCGAAAAAGTAGCGTTGGGGCTTGCCCCCAACCCTTGACTGTGCAGTGCTGCTTATCTCACAAGGATAACCTTCTTTACAGATGTGAAATTACGAGGAACTTCATTGGTGGGCGACTCCCAGGAAAAGCATCCTCGTATTTAGTTTCTCTCCAGAATACATTTAGGTTTTCTGAAGAATCAAAAGCAATTATATCAGAATATTTGTCACAAATATCAAAGATTCTTTCAGATGTCCAGTAAGTTTCTGCTCTTAATTGAATGGAAATAAAAAGAATAAGTAAAATAAAAATCTTATTTAGTGGTTTCATCTAATCCTCCATTTTTAAGGTTGTTCAATCCAACTCTAGGTTTCTTATGGTGTCTGGCTGGAAACTCGAATATGAAGATAGTTTTCTAAAATTCTTTATATAACGCGCAATCTCCTTATGTTTATTGCTACAGTATAAGGTGCTAATCAAAAAAATTTTCCATATCTCAATTATATCATTTCTCCTACTTCTGCTCTTTTTCCAAGCTTCCTTTAGGTGAATGTAATCACTCTAATCGAGCCATTTAATTTCATGGTTTGAGCTCTTTATATAATATATACATATCCCCTTTGTCATCAAAACCATAACTAGCAAAGTAAGTATGGTAAATAGGGAAACCTGATGGTAATTCCTCTAAAGGCTTTATCATCTCTGTTTCTAATGACTTTGATTTCATTATGTCCCCTTCAGGAGTTAACCTTAATTGATAGGTATCTATTTTCTTTGTCTCTGGGTTATATCCCCTGAAATATGCATAAATGGTTGTATCCTTCTTTACAATTCTTCTACCTATACCTTTCTGAGCAAGGCGAGGAACACCATCAGTAAACTCTTCAACAATCGTAAATTCCTTAAATGCAACCTTCTTTATATTATACTTTTTAATTGGTGATACTATCTCACCATCTGGTGAAAGAGCGAAAATACTTATTATGTCTCTACCTCTTATATCTTTCTTAGCATAGACAAATTTATTACCATAGATTTCTTTATGAACTTTATTATCAAGGTCATCAGGATCCGTGCTTCTCATTAAGACAACAATATTTCCTTTATCTGTTACGAATGAACCAAAGTCTTGTGAAACCCAGTGATTAATTACGCCTATCTTCTTAATTCTTAAATCTTCTAAGTTAATCTTAAATAATACAAAGTTATCCTCGATCTGTTTATATATCAGAAATGTGTACTTGTTCACACTGAGATAAAATAATTCTTTCCCATTCCAGAGCAGGTTGAATGCAGGACAATCTGCATTCGGACGATGCATCTTTATTATATTCCCCATCTTATCCAGTTCCATTATACGCAGCATTCCATATGAGTCAAACCCAGATTCTGAACCACCAACTATTATAGGACCCGATGGCTTAATCTCTGCGAAAAGTCCCTTTGGGTAATCACCTCTGAAAGTATGACCGCCTTGCTTTGCCTTGCATAGTCTTCGTCTTGGGACAATAACATTTCCAAGGCTGTCAAGCAACTCATATGTATAAAATATCGTATCCCTCTCTGATATATGTCCCACCTCAGTAATATATTCATTTTTTTCCTTATCAATACCAACTATTTTCTTATCATAATATTTCCCTGTCTCCATTGTCACAATATGTATGTTTCCTTTGCTGTCAATCACCTTTAGCCCCTGAGGCTCTTTTAATATCCTTATTGTATAATCAGAAATAGCAAATAGGTTGTTTGATAATACAAGAACAAATAGAATAATAAATCCTCTGATAAAAACATTCGATTTCATTCCTCCTCCTTTTGATAGGAATGTTAAAGAGCCAACTTTATTCTTTCTTATTTTTTATCTCTTTCTTGGGGTTTTTGAAATTTTCTCTCATGTTCATAGTTCTGTGATAAGAAGACTTCCCTTCCTTAAACTTTTTTAGGAGTTTTTCTGCTTCTTTTCCTATTCTTTTGTCAGGATATTTATCTATTATTGCCTGTATATCATTCTTGATTTTCTCTTCATTAAGCTCTCGCATATTTGCATAACGCATCGGAATTTTCTTAAGAGCTTCAAAGGCAAAAGGAGTATCGGGATATAGGTCAATTATTTTCTTTTCTATCTCTAATGCCTTTTTATCGCCCTCAAACCTTTTCTCTTCTTTGCAGACTGTAATTAATTCTATTTGGCTCAATGCAAAAGGGGCATAGATAGAATTGGGATATTTTTCGGTTATCTCAGTATATTTTAATATGGTAAATCGGGGTCAGGCTGAAAACTGAAATTTATACTTGACTAAAATAGATAAGTCTGATATAATCATACTATGGCAAGGAAACCACGAATAGAATATCCAGGAGCTTTCTATCATGTGATAACACGTGGCAATCGCAGAGGAACTATATTTAAGGATGATAAAGATAGGGAGAAATTTTTACAAAAGCTTCTTGAATACAAGGAAATGCATGGTTTTATTCTCTATGCTTATACTCTCATGGATAATCATATTCATTTGCTCATCGAGACTGGAAAGGTGCCATTATCCAGGATAATGCAAGGGCTTTTGCAATCATACACGCAATGGTATAATGGTAAATACAGAACAGTTGGACATCTATTTCAGGGGAGATATAAGTCAATACTATGTGATAAGAGAGAATATTTATTGAATCTTATACGTTATATCCACTTAAATTCAGTTAGGGCAGGGCTAGTGAGGGATCCATTGGAGTATATGTGGAGCAGCCATAGGATATATCTTGGGATTGAGGAAAGCGATTTGGTAGATTGTGATTTTGTATTGACTCAGTTTGCGAAGACTCGTAAGAGGGCAATAAAGTTGTACGAGGAGTTTGTGATTGAGTGGATAGGTGAAGGTAGAAAGGAAGAATTATATAGGACTATAGATCAAAGGTTTCTCGGGGATGAGGATTTTATTAAGGATGTAAAGAATGTTGTAGGAGAAAAAACACTAAAAGGAGAAATCACCTTAAGAGATAGAAGTTTTTCTGACATAGCAAAGAAGGTAGAGGAGATAATGGGGGTAGGAGGAAAGACTCTTCGTGGAAGGAGCAGAAGACAGGAATTGACAGAGGCACGTTCGCTCTTTGTTCGGTTATGTCTTCTCTATACGAACCACAAACGTAAGGATATAGCTAAGTATCTTGGGAGAGTTCCGAGAATTATTTCATATCTTGAGCGACAGATTTCACAAGATAAGTGGGAAGAGATACAAGATAAGTTAGAATGGTAAATAATCCTATTTTCAGTTTTCAGCCTGACCCCATTCAGCCATTCAGCATCCATTCAGCATCCTTGCCGAGGACGAGCCTCGGCGCTACGTGACCTTGAAAGCGCTGAGGACAAGCCTCGGCGCTACTCGTAATGACAAATTTTTTTTGCTTGACCTTGTAAGAGGTTTATGATATAAATGTTCATGCTGAGATACTAACCTCTATGCAAGGAGAAGTCATGAGACGAAAAATCCATTTATATTTTTTCTTTTTATTGTTTATTATAAATCCACTTTTATCACATACAATTTATGAAATTCAATATACTACAGATCCTGGTGGTAATTCTCCATATATTGATAGCGTTGTAACTGTACAGGGTATTGCAACTGTTTCACAGGGTGTTTTTTCTGCTCGGGAATATTTTATTCAGGACGGTGAAGGACCATGGAACGGAATCATGATTTATGATACGGATACAACACGGGGCATCAAGGAGGGTGATCTGGTAAAACTTACAGGTACAGTGAGTGAATATTATGGAAAAACAGAAATAGGTTATCTTGATAGTGTAAGGGTAATTTCACAGGGAAACGAACTTCCAAACCCTGCTCTTGTTCAAACGGTAATTGTTGATACTGCCGAAGCATACGAGGGTGTATTAATACGGTGTGCACATGTGATTGTTACGGATCCAAATATAGGTTTTGGAGAATGGTTGATTGACGATGGAAGTGGAGAATGCAGGGTTGACGATCTGGCTAATTATTCTTACTCCCCTGCCCTTGATGATACAATAATGCATCTTTTTGGCATTGTTGATTACTCATACAGTGATTTTAAGATAGAACCAAGAGGTGATAAGGATATTATTTTTACCCTTGACGGAACTGGAAAAGCTTATCTTGATCCAGATTCTGTTCCCAATGGTTATACTGTGACAGAAGAAATAGTTGTACTTGCTTTTGTGGATACGTTAAGGATGTACAGCATTACTATTCCATCAGAGTGGCAGTGGACAGGGAATTCTTCTGACGTTATTCTTTCAGGTTCAGGAAATACTGGTGCTCTCTTTTCAATCTCCGGGAATGGTATCCCATCGGATCCGTATATTATAACAGTTACTTCCGCTCATCCAACCGAGGCAGATTCGTCAGTTATTACAATCGATAATCTCATCAGTTCTGATACTGTGGGAACCTATTCTTTTATTGTGATGACAGCAGGAATGGGAGGAACATTAACGCCCATCCCTGAACAACCGGAAGTATCCGTTCTGACATCCGATGGCTCAGGAAATGTTACAGTTGTGCCTGATGAGGTAACGTCGAATACAAACCTGGATTTGAGTTTTCAGTTTCAGAACAATTTTGGGATTCTGCAGAAAATCCATTTGCAAATGCCTCAAATTTGGGAATGGACAGGAAATCCTCAGGATGTTGAATTAAGTGGAGATGGATTAGCAGATGCATTGTTTTCGGTTGTTAAGGATACGATACTAAATGTATACCGTATTGAGATAGACAGTGCTGGGATTGATGATGAAAACAACGGAATAATAGTTCTCAAAAATTTGATTAGTCCGGATTCACTTGATTTTTACGTATTCGAAGTAAAAACAGCAGGACCCGAAGGTGTTCTCCTTCCCATAGCTGAGACCCCGGTAGTTCTTGTAAGACGGGACGATGGTACTATCCCGATAATTGCAGTTGACAAAAACGATGAAGATGGAGTTGCTCACCTGTTAGGTGATTATGTGAGAATAAAAGGTGTTGTTACAGCTTCTGATGAGTTTGGAGATCAGTCATATGTTCAGGATGCAACAGGGGGAGTTTGTGTTTACGGAATCGCAGAATTATTTGCTACTGGAGATACTGTAACCGTATCCGGAACAGTTTATCAGTACTATGGATTAACTGAACTTTCACCGTCAACATTTGAGCAGTTTCATGGTAGAGGGAACGTTCCCGCACCAGAAACACTTACCTGCTATGATATTGTCAGTGATGGATTAGGAGGAGTAGAGAAGTATGAGGGAGAACTTGTAATAATAAGAGATGTAACAACGGATGCGATAACGTTTCCATCAGAAGGAAATATTATGATTTCAGATGCTACAGGTAATTGTGAAGTGCGAATAAAAGAGGAGACAGAGCTCGCTGGCGCCGCAACTCCGGATTCGTCATTTGACATAATTGGACTTGTTAGTCAGTATAGGTACAGTTCACCGTATATTAGTGGTTACCAGTTGATGCCACGGAGTTTTCGGGATATCATAAAGAGAGGAGATGGCTCTGGATATGCTGATATTAATCCTCTTTTTGTAAGTGCACAGGATACTTCATTTCTTGAATTTACGTTTACAGCTGGTCTTGATACGATAGAAAAAGTTTCCATTACAATTCCGATTGAATGGTTCTGGACTGGAAATTTGATAGATATATCACTTGCAGCCGATGGATTTGCTACTGCCTCTGTTGATACGATAACAGGAGATGGAATTACAAAACCTTTTGAGATAGTTATAAAAGATGCAGAGGTATTTGCTAATGCAAATGGTGTTGTATCAATCCATAATCTCTCTCCATGTAATAAAATAGGAGAGTATTCTTTTCTTGTAAAAACTGCAAAGTCTGGTGGATTTGTAAGTGAGGTATATAAATTACCATCTGTCTGGTCTGTTTTCATAATTGCTGATGTTCAGGAGCCAGGGGAGGATGGTTACAATTCCAGCATGGAAGGCGATTCTGTATATGTAGCTGGCGTGATTACAGGACCTTCGTCTTCATTCAGTTCAGGAAGCTCCAACAGTTTTTATATACAGGATGGAACAGGTGGTATCAATATTTATTCAGGTGAAGGAAGAGCATTTCATCTTGACGAAATAGTGGTTATTTCAGGTGTTGTCACCGAATACAATGGTCTAACCGAGGTAAGCACGTATCCTGAGAAGATACACCTCCAGAAAGGAACTTCGAGTGTTTCACCGTCTATTCTCTTTTTAAACCAGGGAATAGATGAGGGATTAGAAGGAAGGTTAGTGCGAGTAGAAAATGGCGTTGTTACAACAAGCCCATCTGTTGCCGGTACCGGGCGAAACTTTCAGATTTATAATGGAAGGACAATTATTGACATAAGAGTAAATGACGTTGCAGGGATTAATTTGACGGATATAGAAGTAGGGAAGAGAGTTAATATTACAGGGATAGCAGGGCAGTATGATTCAGAAGCCCCATATAGTTCTGGTTACCAGCTTCTTCCGCGATTTACCACTGACATTGAGATTGTTGGAGATGGAGGTGATTCTGGACCTCTCAGCCTTTTTGTGTATCCCAATCCATTTTCACCTGACCTTGGAGAGATTGTAACTATTGAAGTAAATTCACCTGAGCCAAATGATGATAAACTGACACTTAAGATATTTGACCTTAAGGGGAGATTGGTTAAGAAGGTTTTCAGTAATATACCCGGCGGTGCTTCGACTCATTACTGGTATGGCAGAGATAAGAATCTAAAGAATGTTCCGATTGGAATCTATATTACACATCTTGAACTAAAGAAGGGTAATGGAAATGTCGAATCGATAAACAAAGCGATAATTGTTGGAAC
>JAGMEZ010000312.1 GCA_023127905.1 Caldifarciminota bacterium | reverse complement strand
GCTATATTCTGCATCCAGGATTCTGCTTGCTCATTCTCAAGCAAACATACACCAGCAGGATTACCTTTAAAAGGTTTTTCTGTAAAAGAGTCAACCTGAAATATCTTCATTTTACAACCTTCCTTTCATATTATCATCTAATATCAACAACAAATGTTCCAATTTTATCCAAATGCTTATTTGCTTAACCCATCAAGTTATCAAATCCCCCTCAGTCCCCCTTTTTCGAAGGGGGAAACAGGGGGATTTATGTGTGTTAATCATAAAGCAATCACAAGTGTTTACCCAAACTAACTACTCTATCATTAGAAAATCCTAAATTCTCATAAAATTCAATAACATCTTTGTTATATTCTCTTACCTGAAGATTCACCTTCAGGCAACCCAATTTTTTCAACTCAGCAATTGCTTTATCTACTAACTGACGTCCATACCGTTTGTTCTGATATTCAGGCAGTACTGCCAGATAATTTATCCATCCCCTATGCCCTTCATACCCAACCATTATTGAAGCTATAACTTCATCGTTTACAGTGCCAACAAAAAAGAGATTTGGTTGAAACTCTATTTTCTTCTTAATATTAGCTAATCTACCCTATTACATATTTGAGTTCTGCCATCTTCATAAATGATATGCAATTCTTTCTGGTCTTTTATAACAAATTTTAATCTCAAATCATCTACGTCATCTAAAAGAAACTGGTTTTCTGTTATGGAGATGAGTTTATGTTTACGTCTCATTCCATCGCGGGAATAATATAGCGCACCGTTTTTAAAAGTAATATGTCTTTTGTTATCATATTCACCCGCGTAAGCTTTTAATAGAGATTTTTCAATAGTAATCGGATTATACACAGCATCCAATGTTTCCAGAATCCACTTGATTTTTTGTTTTCTTCTCTCATCTGTTACTTTTTTGTAAAGATTCTTTAATGCTTGTTTGTGAGCTGTTTCAAGGGCGTTCTCTGCAGAAACCTTAATATGTGGTTCAATACCTGTTTCCTGCCAACCCTCACCTGTTATAGGATTATATCCCCTTCCTATAGGGATAGTTAAATCATATAAATCAAGCACAGGGAAGAAACCAACATTGTGTCCTGCACCACCAGTTGTTTCACCAACAAGTGTTGCGCGGTTTTGACCTTTTAATGCAAAAACAAAGTGCTCTGCTGCTGAGCCTGTCATATTACTGATCAGGAGATACAAATCGATTTCTGGTAATCTTTTTCCATTAATTTCCTTGAGAGTCCAGTCTTCCTGAGTAAAGGTTTCACCCATATATCGAGTAGTGTTGGTCAATAGATGTACTGGTTCATCAGAAAAGAAATAGCTTTCTATTAAGTTAGCCATTGCTCCAGTACCACCTTTGTTCTTACGAAGATCCAAAATGATTGCATCCGAATTAGCCAGAAGTGCCATTGCCCCTTCTGCTGTCGCTTTTGCATCTTCATTCCGTGGGTCATCAAAAACACGCAGATCCAGGTATCCAATATTACCGGATAATCGTTCTACCTTCTCAAAACCATAGTTGTAATATTTACCAAATCCTGGCAGACTTTTTAGAATGCTCTCTTCTGGTCCTTTTGTGGTTTTTGCTTTTCCCTCCCCTTCAATAGTTTTTACTACTTTTTCACTCTCAGCACCTTTACTCGGTTTTTCCTGAATCACTACTTTCATCGGTCCTGCTTTTCCCACCTTACTCTTAGGACGTAGAACTAAGTGTGCATCTTTACTGATTTCCACCAAATCAGTCGTCAATACTTCCTGAAACTCCCTGGTATCGGTAATATTGGAGTATTTCCCTTCCTTATATTGCTGCTTGATTTTATCGGCAATTTCTTTACCTTTATCAGGATAGATATAATTCTCAATGACCAACTCACTAACTCTTTCTATGACTTCCTTATGGTCTGTGTCAGTCAATGAGCGACCTTCAGAAACTTTGTGCTTTATCATCTTTTCTTGACCCATGCAAAGGCAAGGATTAAGTAAGGTGGTAATGAATAAAAATATAAAACATAGGTTAATTCCCTTTATGTTCTGATTGCTTAGATACTTGCCTGTCATGGTATTACCTCCTCCTTAAACTTCCATTTTATCTATCAGAAATCGCTCCATGCATCGTCTTCGTTTTCGTATCGTGATGCTGTAAACACGTTTCGGGTATTTGGCCTGAGGAATCAAATGTTGAATCATAAGTAGATTTTATTCACTGGTTAAGCAAGGTATGCGCCGAAGATCAGAATCACAATAAAAAACCATACATTTTTGCTGCAGCCCCGTTGTTTCTCGACGTCGGTATCTTCATCCACTGGATAGCTCGAAATGAACATAGGGCGTTCTATCTAATTCTAAATTCATTGGCATCGATTCCAGGTGTATTTGAAAGTTTATTGAATTTGTTCCTCTCGAAAACCTAATCATTGTTGCCACCTCCTTTTATTGTTTATTTTTGAATTATACAAATCCTTTACTTACCTTTATTTATTTGTAATATCATCGGCATTGATTCAAAGTGTAACGATAATCCTGTTGCATTTGATCCCTTAGAAATTCTAATCATTTTTCCTCCTCTTTTTTTCTCATATCTGAATTTACCAGTTCCTTACTTACCTTTATTTATTTGCAATAGTATTGGCATTGATTCAAAATTTAACGGTAAGCATACTGAAGACGACCCTCTTAAAATTCTCAATTTCATTGTTACCTCCTCTTATTGATTTCTAATGTTATTGATAAAGACTCCAATCTAACCTGCATATTTTCCTGATATGAATCTTTCGTAAACCTAACCATTGTCTCCTCCCTTCTTTTTTTCCTCTTTTCCTGTAATTCCATCAAGACCATGTAAGTAAAAATTTGCGAGTACCTCCGCATACTTCTTATAAAACTCATCGTTTAGTTCCAGCGCAGTCTCTTCCTCAACAAATTCCTTTATTTTCTTTGAATCCAGCTTGCAGCACGACCTTTTTGTATGCTCCCATGCATATTTTGTCCTAAAATGTGTTGATATTATTGTAGAAATTACTCCGCGCATGACCGTCATAGTAGTACAATCGGATGTGTCAAGCCCCAACCTTACAAAGTGCTCATTAACTTGTTTACGTCTACTGGTCACATATTCCATTTCAAGATCAACAATCTCCGGCATATCAACAGCAAAGGTATTATGCGCAGCTACCGCAAGCTTCGTATACTCCCTGTAGAACCTGATAAGATTCTGTATTACCTCAAGAATGAGCTCTTCCCTGGATAGATGTTTAATATCAACACTAAGTATCGCATCAAAGTATTTTTCATAAAA
>JAGMEZ010000311.1 GCA_023127905.1 Caldifarciminota bacterium | reverse complement strand
GTTACAAAGTGTTGAATATCGATTTTCTCCACGGTTTCTTTTACCTTTTCATTCATTGCGCATTTCAAATGGATTTCGCACTTTGGACAGGAGACTGCTAAAATATCAGCATCTGTTTTTACTGCATCGGATAATCGTTTTTTCTGTATTTTTTTTGAATAAATATCACAATTGAGCCATGCGCTCGTTCCACAACAAAGGGCAGCAGCTTTAATTTTATCCATCTCTTTCAATTCAAGGTCTCTGACAGCCTTCAGTAATTCTCGTGGTTCTTCATATATTCCCATGTGTCTTCCAAGTCTGCATGGATCCTGGTATGTAACCTTCTTTTTATTCGACTTGAAGGTAATCTTTCCATCCTTTACGTAAGGAAGGAGAAATGTACTTATGTGTTCTACTTCAAATCCTAATGGACCGAAATACTCCTCGTAATCGATCTTGAATGTACGATATCCTTCTGCACATGTTAAGATTACCTTCTTTGCTTTCGCTTTCTTTATTTCTTCGATATTGTGTTTTGCTAATTTGAGGAATCCCTCTTTATCTCCAGCCCACAACAGGTCATGACCACAGCAACGCTCGTTAGGAAGTAAGACAGGTTCTATTCCAATATGATTGAACAGGGTGATTGCGCTTACAGCAGAATTAAGGGTTTTAACGTCGATGTCGGAAAAAAATGCATCAAAATACGGGAGACAACCAACAAAGTAGAGAATATCACCTTCTGTTTTTATATTTAGATTTTTTGGTATCCAGTTCATTCTTTTTTGCTGTAGTTTGTCGCTTGTCATTATTCGCATAAGTGATTGAAAAGCTCCTCCATGGGAGCAGACAGCATCTTTTCCAGCATTCTTGGCTACTGTTCGTAAACCCTTTGTAAGCTCAGTATAATCAATATCCTGGGGACATACCTCATTACATCGTGCACAAGTGAGACAGGTCCATAGTGATTTATCTTTCAGGAGTTCATCCTCATCACCTTTGAGAGCTGTAATTAAGAGTATTCTCGGTGAATAACCGCTATTTAATCTTGAAACAGGACAGATGCTGCTACACTTTCCACACTCAATACAGAGATATGCCTTTGTTTTTCGGATTACTTCATTTACGGATACCATAGGGACTCTTACCTATTTTTTTTACTCCTTCTGTAAATTCCCTCATTACCTTAGCAAATTTGGGTGACTCTGCAGCTGATATCATTTCATGTCTTAATCGTTTTTGCTCTATCCCAAGCAGATTGGTTAATTTTACAAGTTTATCATAATTATCTTTTGCTCTGCGAGCACCAAAGAGATAATGGCAGTCTTCGAAGTGACAGGTTGTAACAAGTACACCGTCTGCTCCGAGTTCGAATGCTTTTAGTACAAAAGCGGGATTGATTCTACCCCCACACATAACCCGAACAATCCTTATATTTGAAGGGTACTGCATTCTATTTATTCCTGCACCATCGGCGGCAGGATAGCTGCACCAGTTACATGCAAAACATACAATTTTTGGTTCAAATTTAACGCTCATAACAGAAGTGCCTTGAGTACGGTTTCAATTTGACTGTCTGTGAAATGATGCATTCCTACTGCACCTGTCGGGCAGACAGATGCACATGTCCCGCATCCTTTGCAAAGAGCGGTGTTAACTTTTGCAATCATTATTCCAGGTTCCTTTTCAATAAGTTCAATCGCTTTGAACTCACAGATATCAGCGCATTTTCCGCAACCCCTGCAGTACTCCTCATTAATAAAGGAAGTTATTGGTTCCATTATAATCTTTCCTCTTGAGAGTAATGCTGCTATTTTGGAAGCAACTGCAGACGCCTGGGCAATTGAATCTGCAATATCTTTTGGAAACTGTGCACAACCGGCAAGAAAAATGCCGTCAACGTTTGTTTCAACAGGTCCGAACTTCGGATGGCGTTCCATGAAAAATTTGTCAGCGCCCCGTGGTATTTTTAAAAGATTGGCAAGATCTTCGCTTTCCTTTACCTTTGGTATCATACCGCAAGAAAGAATAATAGCATCAATATCAAGAACAAGTTCCTTTTTTAATGGTTTACTTACAATGGTAATCTGTTCGGCTTTATTTTTTCCTGATATGCGTGGTGTATTATCATCGTCATATGGGAGAAAAAGAACACCCATTTCCCGTGCTTTCCTGTACATCCTTTCAGCTCCTTTACTGTAAACCCGTATATCTTTATTGAATATTACAACATTTATTCCTTTCTCGCGCAGTGTAATTGCCTGCTTTATTGCTGCCTGGCAGCAGTACCTTGAACACCCTGTATTTCCTTCATCACCCCTTGAGCCAACACATTGGATGTATGCGATTGTTTCAGGTTTCTTACCTTCGATTTCAATATCTTTATTTTTCAAGAGAAGATTTTCCAACTCCATATTTGTTAAAACGTTTGTAAATGAACCATAATAGTATTTACCCATAGGATTGTAAATATCTGATCCAATTGCTACAACAATGGCTCCAACAGATATACTTTTTTCCTCAATCTTCTGACCTTCAACAGTCTCAAGGGTGATGTCGAAATGACCTACAAAGCCGATTGCGTTTTTTACTTCAGTTTCAGTAAGAACTGTTACCTCGGTTTTCTCAAGCACACTGATACGCTCTTCAATGAGTTCCTTCCCAGATTTTCCACTTGGGTATGTTGTAGCAAGAGATTTGACTCTTCCACCTAACTTTTTTTGTTTTTCAACAAGGTAAACCTTGAAATCTCTCGTAGAAAGGTCTATCGCAGTTTGGATACCTGCAATTCCTCCACCTATTATAAGTACCTCCTGACCCACATCCATCTCGCTTGACACAAGTGGTCTAAGAAGTTTTGAACGTGCAACTCCCATTCTTATTAAATCCTTCGCCTTCTCCATTGCTCCCTCTGGCTCCCTTACATGAACCCAAGAGCACTGGTCTCTTATATTTACCATCTCGAATAGGTATT
>JAGMEZ010000310.1 GCA_023127905.1 Caldifarciminota bacterium | reverse complement strand
TCAAGTACTTATTTATTGAATACTACCCACATAGAACAATACTTAAATTGTTAAAATATTTCTTGATTTACTTTACAAAAATATATATAATGAAATAAGTAACTAATTTATTTAGTATTTTAGTAGTCTAATTGTTTTATTTATTAAAGGTAGATTTATGAAATGTCTGAAATGCAGTTTTAATAACCCAAGAGGATCAAAATTTTGCAACCAATGTGGAACACCACTTATCAGCCCTCCTTTAATAGAAGATCGTCTCAGCTTTGCTCAGAGCTATATTCCGAAAAAACTAAGAGAGAAAATATCATCCCTCAGAATAGAAGGTGAGAGAAAGAACGTCACAGTTCTTTTTGCAGATATCTCAGGATTTACAGCACTGTCAGAGAAACTTGATCCTGAAGAAGTAACAGACCTCATAAATAGATGCTTTAAAGTCCTGATAGATGCCATTTACAAATACGAAGGAACTATTGATAAATTTATTGGTGATTGTATAATGGCACTCTTTGGTGCCCCGATTACACATGAGGATGATCCTGAAAGAGCAGTTCATACATCTTTAGAAATAATGTCTGCTCTGGATCTCTTCAATGGAGAACATGGTACGAATTTATCAATACACATAGGCATAAATTCGGGTAAAGTGATAGCCGGTGGAGTTGGTTCCGATTTGAGAATGGAATATACAGTCATGGGAGATACTGTCAATCTTGCATCAAGATTAATGGATTTAGCAAAAGATGAAATCATTGTAAGTGAATCTATTTATAAAAAAACAGGATATCTATTCGAAATACACAAGCTTAAACCAGTAAAAGTTAAAGGTAAAACAAAGAAGGTCATACCATACAGGGTAATAGGGATTAAGGAGATGCCAAAACGCAAACGGGGCATTTCAGAACTCTACTCACCTCTCGTGGGAAGGCAGAAGGAATTAACATCTATAAAATCTGTTGTTAAAAGTGTAATAAAAGGGAATAGTGCAGTTTTAGTAATTCAGGGAGAGGCAGGAGTTGGAAAATCCCGTCTCATAGAAGAGCTAATTGAAGCAACGGGTAAAAAGGTATTATGGTTGAGCGGAAGATCTTTTTCCTACGGAACAACGAT
Source organism: Caldifarciminota bacterium (assembly GCA_023127905.1). Lineage (GTDB taxonomy): Bacteria > Hydrothermota > E44-bin80 > E44-bin80 > E44-bin80 > JAGMEZ01. The sequence continues at coordinate 3,839 of JAGMEZ010000310.1, read as the reverse complement.
TCCCTTTTGGGTAATCCGGGAGCAAATACGTAACTACCTTTGTATCAGTGAACGTGGTAGGGAACTTGAATCAGCAAAATTATTAAAAAAATCAGCAAAAAAACTCTTTGGTAAAAAAATAAATGAATACCTTCCCTATCTTTCCACGTTTCTCTCTATTAAAGTTCCAAAACAACTTGAGAAAAAAGTGAAATACCTTGACTTTGAATCACTAAGGTTACAGGAATTTGTATCAGTAAAGGTACTGTTGCGAACAATTTCACGAAAAATACCGATAATTCTCTATTTTGAGGACTTACAATGGATTGATCCTGAATCAATCGAGCTTCTCAGGTTTCTTCTCGACGGATTAAGGAACGCACCCGTTCTCTTTCTATTTGAAACAAGACCCCCGAAAAAGGGGGGATTTTTTCTAATCAAATCATTTATCACGAAGATATACAATAAAAGGTATCTTAAAATCAATCTTAAACCTCTCGAGCACAATGAAACCAACGAACTTATTCAGAATTATCTATGTAAAAAAGGTTATCCTCAGAATTTACCAGGACTAATCCATGAAAAATCAGAGGGTAACCCATTCTATATCGGAGAAATTATTCTATCACTCATAGGTTCCGGATTACTAAAAAAGGGAAAAGAATTACTCAACTCCGATGAAGATATTGGATATTTTGAGGTTCCAGAGACAGTAGAAGCAGTTATTCGATCAAGAATTGACAGTTTAACATCCAAGCCAAAAGAGGTACTGAGAAATGCATCAGTTATTGGAAGAAGCTTCCATTATCGAATTGTCTCTTATATAACCAACCTCAAAAACATTTATATTCCTATTAAAATCCTTACACAAGGTGAGTTTATCAAGAAGAAAAAATTTAAAAGACCTTTTTACCCAGACTCTGGTAATGAGGGAAAACATATATTACCTCCCAAATCCAGATTATTAACTGACCTGGATTATGTGTTTAAACATACCCTCATACGAGATGTAACATACAAAGGAATACTAAAAAAGAAAAGAAGGGAAATACACCAAAAGATAGCTATATATTTAGAGGAAAAATTCAGAGATAAATTGGAAGACTATTATAAGTTGTTAGGAAACCACTACTATTATGCTGAAATTTTTGATAAATCACTCAAATATTATAAAAAAGCGGGTGATAATGCAAAAAAATTCTATCTGAATAACATTGCAATAGAATGCTACACAAAAGCAATAGAAATATATAAAAAAATACTTCCTGATGAGAAAGAGAATATGGCAGAACTATTTGAAAAAAATGGCGATGTAAAAGTGATTACAGCAGAATACGGTAAAGCATTTAAATATTATCAAATTGCTTACGACTACTACAAAGATATAGAAAAGAAATCAGAAATAAAAAGAAAAATAGGAAATATATTTTCATACAAGAGTGAATATGATAAAGCTATCTCTTTTTATGAAGAATCAATAGAAATGTTAAAAGCGAAACCTTCATCGCCTGTTCTATTTGAAACATTTATGTATTATGCATTTTTATTATCCGTTGGAAAAAACGAGCATTCTCGTGCTGAGGAAATAACTGAACAGGTACTCGAAAAAATAAAAAAGAAAAAAAAACACAAAATCTTTGCTCAAGCTTTGAATAACCTTGGAGCCATTTCCTATAACAGAGGTGATTATGATAAGGCATTGAAACATTATCAAAAAACACTTACAATATTTGAGACTTTGAACAATAAAAAAGGAATTGCAACTGCATCCAAAAATATTGGAGGTGTCTATTCTCATAAAGGAGAACTTGAAAGGGCATTGGAATACTATAAAAGACATCTAACCATATCAGAAGAGATTGGTGATAAAAGAGAAATAGGCACAGCTTCCAATAACATTGGCATTCTTTATTGGAATAAAGGAAATCTTGATATTGCTTTAAGCTATTATAAAAAACACCTTGATATAGCAGAAGAAATAGGTGATAAAAGGGGAATTGGCGGGGCTTCCAATAACATAGGGCTTGTTTACTGGAACCAAGGTAATCTTGATGCTGCATTAAAATATTACAAGAGGTATCTAACAATATCAGAAGAAATTGGATTTAAAATAGGAATTGGAAGAGCCTCTGGAAATATCGGGGGAGTTTATCATCATAAAGGTGCACTCGATACTGCGCTTAAATATTACAAGAGACACCTTGCCATATCAAAGAAAATAGGTAGAAAATTGGAAGTTGGCATTGCTTCCTTTAATATCGGAACTGTCTATCGGGATAAAGGTAAACTCAAAACATCTCTAAGTTATTATAACAGATACCTTTCCATATCTGAAGAGATAGGATACAAAATGGGAATTGGCATTGCTCTCATCGGATTAGGTAGTGTTTATAAAGATTGTGGAAAAATAATTATGGCAAAAAAACATCTTAAAAAAGCAGAGAAAACACTAATAGAAATAGGCGATAAAATAAATCTGGCAGAGGTTTTCATATGCCAGTCTGAATTAAATTCAGCAATTAAAGACTATAAATCAGCACTTTCATTTGGCGAAAAGTCTCTCTCCCTTGCAAGAGAAGCAAATGCTAAACCACAAGAAATACTTGCTTTAAGAGCAATTGGAACGGCACTATTTAAAGTTAGTAAAAAGAAAATAGAAAACGGGAAACAGAAAAAACAAGCAACCTATCAAAATGCAAAAGAAGCGATTCATTACCTTAAAAAATCAATCTCTCTCGCAAAAAAACAAAATATGAGACTTGAACTTGCAAAGTCCCTTCATAAAACAGCTAAAATCTTAAACGAAATTGGCAAAAAGAAAGAAGGGAAGAAATATTTAAAAGAAGCCAAAATAATCTTCCAAAAAGCTGGTGTTAAGAACTGGCAATGATTCTCTCAGAGATCTATTCAAAATTAGAAAAATCTACCTTTTTTAAAATAATTCTTGAGGAATTAAAAAAGGAAAAGATAGTTTCTATTAAACCTGCTGGAAGACTTTTTATTGAAATACTCTCTACGGCAATTCAAAAAATTGGTTTCTCTCCTGTCATTCTTCTATTCCAGGACGAGGATGAAATCTTTTTTGCTCGAGAAGAGTTGAGGACTGTTTCAGGAAAGAAAACCGCACTCTTCTATTCTTTCAATGATGAAACATCCTTCAATATGGATGAAATAGAAGAAAGGCTTTTAACACTTGATGGTATCCTGAACGGAACTGTCTCATTAATTGTTGCAAACCTTCAAGGATTATCACTCAGCATACCATCAGAAGAAATTCTGAAAAAAAATAGGATTCAATTCTTCAATAATCAAAATTTCGATTTTTCTTATCTTATTGAAAAACTGAATATAATGGGTTTCAATAGAGTGAATACTGTTGGCGATGTTGGGGAATTCAGTATCAGGGGGAGCATTGTTGATGTGTATGGGTATGGAATGGACTTTCCGAAGAGGATTGAATTCTTCGGTGATGCGATTAGCTCTCTGCGGTCTTTCGACCCATTCACCCAGAGAACACTCAGAAAAGAGGAAAGTTTCACTCTCTTACCTATCTCGGAAAAATTTGATAATCAAAAGGTCAATTCTATCCTTAACTATATTCCAGAGAGTTCAATTTTTATTTATTCAGAGTTTCTTTTTCTCGATGATGTTCACCAACAATTACCGGATTTATCAGGGAGAAACCAAATTGTTATTTCAAATGACGGAATGGATTCAGGTATTAGAAAACCACCAGATTTCAATGGTAATCTTGCACTTTTTAAAGATTATCTCAGGAATATACAGAACAGGAAGGTTTATATTTGCTGTGAATCCGATGAGGAAAGAAAAAGATGTGAATATCTCTTTGAAGAAGATTA
>JAGMEZ010000031.1 GCA_023127905.1 Caldifarciminota bacterium | reverse complement strand
ATGTACTGAAGAAGGACATAATAGAGGTTAGGTTACAGACAGAAATGCGAATGGAGAACCGTTCTCTTCTTTTTGATGCATTGTGTGATCTAACTGATTCTGTTAATTCATTGAAGACTGATGAGATATTTGAATCAAAAAGGCTCATTAATGAAGCTATCGTGAAGATGGTCATCGTTGAAAATAAGGTTACAGTTAAGAAGAGAAAACAGCTTGAAAAAATTCGGAGAGAAATAGAGGATATAAATCGTGTGTTAAATTCGGACAATCCAGAAATAATTAATCAATTAGAATATCAAATAATGTTTCTCCGTATTTTCGAGGAAAATCTTTAATGTTATTTATTGTTCTTAATGTTGTCATCTTACTATTGTCAATTATTATTCATGAGATCTCTCATGGTTTTGCTGCCTTAAAACTTGGTGACCCAACAGCAAAGATGAGCGGAAGGTTAACACTCAATCCTATTCCACATATCGACATCTTAGGTACTATTATTCTTCCTGTAATGCTTGTAGTTATGGGTTCACCGTTTCTTTTCGGTTGGGCAAAACCTGTCCCCGTCAATCCATTAAATTTTAGGAATCCAAAAAGGGATATGATGATAACGAGTCTTTTTGGACCCCTGTCCAATCTTGCATTAGCCATAATTTTTGCGGTTCTTTACAGGGTTTTTCTAATATTGGGATTGAAGGGCAATATCCCTTTACAGGTTTTCGAATTCGGTGCAGCGATAAATATTCTTCTGTTCTGTTTTAATCTTTTACCCATTCCTCCTCTAGATGGTTCTAAAGTTCTAATGTATTTCATGCCTGATAATATTGCAGAGGGATTCAGTAAAATTGAACGATTTGGTTTTATAATAATATTTGGGCTATTCTTTTTGGGGATTTTAGGAGGGATCCTCTATCCTATTATGAGTATTATCCTTTACTTTTTGCTCGGAGCAGGATCATGAGATTGAGAACAATAAGTATCACAATTCTTTTTTCGCTTTTTATTTTATCAAGCTGTGGGAAAAAGCTTCCCCCAACCTCTCCTGATAGATGGGCACCACGTGTGCTCAATGTAAATGCGATTGATAAACACCATCTTTGTATCTATTTTTCTGAAAAGATCGATACAACATCCGCCAGGAGATTGGAACATTTTATGATTTTCAATCCAGAGAATAGTGAGACAACAGCAGTGATTTTTTCCGAGAGAGATAAAAAAGGTGATGAGGTTCTGCTGACAATACCTGAACTAAAAGACAGCAAATATTCTCTGCTAATTTTTAATATTAAAGATTTAAAAGGGAATGTGATGAAGGAAGCGATAAAGACATTTAAACCGAGTATGGAAAAGGATACAATTCCCCCTCTCTTGAAACATTCAAAACCTTTAAGAATACGCACTTCGGCACAAAAAGACTCTATTATACTGCTGATGTTTACTGAACCGATGGACTCAGGAGCTTGTGAAATTGGTGATTTTATTAGCACGTTTATTGATATTGACAGTCTGTTTGTCTGGAATAAAACACTTACAGAGGTGTCTCTTCGATACAAACTAAAAGAGGGAAAGATTTGTAAATTATTTGTACTTCCACTTATAACTGACCTTTCAGGTAATCCACTTGGAGAGTTGCGAATTCTTACATTAACCACCTGTGATACGATCCCGAAGAATAGAATGAATGTTAAAATTATTAAAGACGGAAAGGAATTAACGAAAACCCATGCTTTCCTTTCACGAGCAAAAAAAGGTTTGTTACAGGATATCACAGCAGTGGATACATCCTGTACTTTTTCCTTTTTCTTTGCTCAACCTGATACATACAAGATATCTATTATTTCAGAAAATCCATTAGATTCTTCTGGCATATGGTGGGGGGAGAGCCGGATTGAATTCTTTCCAGATACAACAAGAAGTATGGAAACGGAAGTCGAGGTAAATTTAGTAAAAAAGGCAGAGATACCTGAGGATCTCCTCAATCTTTATAAAATTCTCGTAAAAAATATTAAAAGTAAAAATATAGGATTAAAATAGTTTGATAAATTATTGACTAATAAGTACTAACAAAAAAAATGGAGGAGTAAATGAAAAAATTCTCAATAAACGTAGACCCGATAACGGACGAGAGGTATATTAGTGTTCCGTTTACAGGGCGGATGTTGTTTGAACATCCTATTTACAATAAAGGTTCAGCCTTTACTGAGATTGAACGGGAGCAGCTTGGACTTGATGGAGTTCTTCCTCAACATGTTTCAAGTATGGAGCAACAGGTGCACAGGGTTTATGGAAATTACTCAGATAAACAGACTCCCATAGAGAAGTATATCTTTCTCCTCAGTCTTCTGGATCGCAACGAGACCCTGTTTTATCGCCTTGTCTTAAATAATGTAGAAGAGATGTTACCAATCGTGTATACCCCAACTGTAGGTGATGCAGCCAGGACCTTCAGCCATATGTTTCGAAGACC
>JAGMEZ010000309.1 GCA_023127905.1 Caldifarciminota bacterium | reverse complement strand
AAGACGCAAAAGAAAGAAAAAGACACAGAAAATGCAACCGCAAAGGACGCTAAAAATGAATAGAGAAGAGATAAATAAGCTAAGTAATAAAATAATTGGTTTAGCAATCGATGTTCATAAAGAGTTAGGTCCTGGGTTTATTGAGAAGATATATGAAAAGGCTTTGGCTTATGAGTTTAGGAAAGAAAATATAAAATTTGCTGAACAGAAAGAAATAAAAGTTAAATATAAGGATATCGCATTAGGCCATCAACGCGTAGATTTCTTAGTTGATGACGATGTAATAGTTGAATTGAAATCCGTATCTGAGATTAACGAGATACACGAAGCACAAATGCTTTCATATTTAAAGACAACTAATAGAAAGTTAGGATTAATATTGAATTTCGCAAAGAAGAAGTTAGAGATTAAACGGTTGGTAAATAAACTATGACCGCAAAGGATGAAGAAATTTGTGTGCATTTAGCGGCTGTTATTTTGCGCTTTTGCGGTTACAATTTTGCGCTTTTGCGGTTGCAATGGAGGTGAAAAATAATGAAACGTATTTTAGTAGTCGATGATGATGAGGCGATAAGAACGTTATTTCTCCTTTCACTTGAAGGCAAGGGATTCCAAATAAATACTGCTGGAACGGGCAAAAAAGCGATTGAGATAGCAAAACAAGTTAAATATGACTTGATATTTCTCGACTTAAAGATGCCAGGTATGAATGGTGTCGAAACTCTTAGAGAACTACGTAAAATAAATATGAACGTACCTATTTATATCATAACAGCATTTCATGAAGAATTCTTCAACGAATTAAAAAGCGTTGAGGAAGATGGAATAGATTTTGAACTTCTAAAAAAACCATTCGATACTGAGCAACTTATTTCTGTTGCTAATGAAATATTAGAATAGAAAGAGGAGCATTATGTATAAATTTCGTCTCTACGTTACAGCCAAGACACAGAAATCAAAAAAACCAATAGATGAGTTAAAAAAGCTATTAGAAAACGAATTTGCTAATGAATACTCTCTTGAAATAATAAATGTCTTTGATAATCTGAAATTAGCTGAAAGTGATAAAATCTTAGCTACACCAACATTAATAAAGCTTTTTCCCCCTCCACCCAGAAGAATTATTGGGGATTTCTCTAATGCAAGTAAGGTTATGTTTGGGCTTGGTTTAAAACACATCACTGAAAAGAAATAAAACAACCTTTATGATGAAAAAAAATAGGGGAAACAGGGGACTTGTATGAAGTTTAACAGGAAAAATTATGAATAATGATATAAAATCGAAAAACCGGATAATTCCTTATCCAGAAGAGAAGAAAACAATAAAAGAGTCGCCTTATAGCTTAAAATTATTATTAATCGAGGATAATCGTGGTGATGTCCGTCTTATCCAGAAAATGCTAAATAAAGTAGCCAGTGTTCAGTTTGATGTAAAATATACTACACGACTAAATGATGGACTTGAACTTCTTGAAATTGAAAAATTTGACTTAATTCTTTTAGATCTTAATCTTCCGGACAGCAAGGGACTTGATACACTCACTACTGTGCTTAGTCAAGAACCTGATATGCCTGTTGTTATACTTACAGCCCTTGATGATGAAGCATTTGGTATTAAGTTAGTTCAGAAGGGAGCACAGGATTATCTTATAAAGGGAAAGGTGGATAGTAGCCTGTTACTACACTCGATTCGATATGCCATTGAGAGACAGTCAGTTAATGAAGAATTAAAGAAAAGCGAATCACGTCTCTTTAATATTATAAATAAGAATGTTGATGGAATTGTTGTTGTTGATCCTGATGGAATCGTCCGTTTTGTCAACCCAGCTATTGAATCTATCGTCGGGCTAAAGAGCGAAGAGCTTTTAGGTGAATTATTCGGGTTCCCAGTAGTTGCCGAGAAAACCACGGAACTCAATATTATCCATAAAAGTGGTAAAATAGTCTATGTAGAAATGAGGGTTGTTGTAACAGAGTGGGAAGGTCAAATAGCCTATATTGCATCCCTTCGCGACATCACCAAACGCAAACAAGCAGAAGAAAAGATAAACCAGCAAAACATATTTTTAAATACCGTGATAGAGTCCATCCACAACCCATTCTACGTAATTGATGCTAATGACTACAAGATAAAAATGGCGAATACTGCTGCAAAATCAGGTAATCTGATAGAAAACCCAACCTGTTATGCCATCACTCACAAAAGGAATAAACCATGCGATGAAACAGAATATGTCTGTCCACTCAGAGAACTGAAGAAAAATAAAAAACCCGTTGTTGTTGAACATATTCATTGCGATAAGGATGGTAATTATAGAGATGTTGAAGTTCATGGGTATCCTATCATTGACAGCGAAGGAAATGTTTCCCAGATGATAGAGTATACATTGGACATAACTGAACGGAAAAACCTTCAGGAACAACTCCGTCATTCTCAGAAGATGGAGGCTATCGGACAGCTGGCGGGTGGTATTGCCCATAAATTCAATAATTTTCTTATGGCACTTAGTGGATACAGTGAACTTCTGTTAAATCATCTTAACGAAGATGATCCTCTATACGAAAATGCAGGAAAAATTAAAGAAGTAACATACCGGGCTGCTTCGTTAACCCGCGAACTCTTAGTTTTCAGCCGAAAACAGAATCTTAACCTGGAGATTCTCGATTTAAACAACCTTGTTATAGAAACAGAAAAAATGCTTAAACCTTTTATCGGTATGGATATTGAAATTGTTACTCTACTCGAACCTGAGCTTGGACAAGTAAAGGCAGATAGTGACCAGATTGAACAGGTTATCATGAACCTTGCTGTTAATGCCCGTGATGTAATGCCAAAAGGTGGCATCCTAACAATCCAAACACAAAATATGACTATTGATGAAAAATATTGCAGGGCATTTCCAGAATCGAAACCAGGTAGATTCGTATGCTTAGTGATCAAAGATACAGGTGTTGGAATGGATAGAGAAATCATCAAGCATATATTTGAACCCTTTTTCAGTACAAAAGCACGTGGAAAGGGTACGGGTCTTGGATTGTCGACCGTCTATGGCATTATAAAACAACATGCAGGCTGGATAACAGTAACGAGCAAACCGGGCAAGGGCTCGGCTTTCAGTATCTTTCTACCCTCTGTCGAAAAAACCTTAAAATAAAAGATCGACAATACACGGGCAGAATCCCGTAAACTCACTCCACTCGCACGAGGCAGGCACGGGTCTGCACCTACATCCTGCGCGAAACAAGTTTCGCTACTCCAAACTTCAAACTCTGTAAGGACAGGGTTTATCGAAGATTATGTACTAACCATTATATCTTTACACTTCTTAAAGGAAATCCTAACTACTGTTCCCTTACCTTCTTTACTTCTTATTTTAATTTTTGCATTGTTCTTCTCAAGTAGATATTTTGCTAACCATAATTCAATACCTAAACCACCTGATGTCTCCGTAAGAGGGTCGGAAAAGCGTTTAAATTTATGGAATAGATTTTCAATATTTCTTGATGAAATCCCACAACCATGATCCTTTATATAAAGATTTATCAGATTTCCATTTGGAACAACTCTTGTTTCAATAATACTTCCTTTTTTCGAGTATTGAATTGCGTTCTTTAGAATCATCTCTATAACCTTTTTTGTCTGATCTTTATTTGCATATATATTAATCATCAAATCAGGTAAGGACAATATGAATTTATAATTTGGAAATTTATCTTTAAAACTATTTATAATTTCAATTAAAAATGAGTTAACTACCATCTTTTGGGGGTTAACCTCCCATTCATCCTTCTCAGCTTTGAGATAATCCAAAAATATTTTAATTCTTTCTTTCAACAACTCGACATTATCATTAATGATATTGAAATATTTTACGTTTCCATCTTCATTTATGCTTCTTTTTATTATCTGAATACCGCTCTGGATAGAAGTAAGAGGTGTGTTGAATTCATGCGAAAGATTACAGGCAAGATCTGACCTCACAATAATCTCTCTTTTCATCTCCTCCTGGTTCAATCTACTCTCTAAATTTCTAACTACAATTACAATTCCTTCATTCCTACTATTATAGAGAATTGCGGATGCATCTATAGCCACAGGAACTCTATTTTTTTCATCTATTTTTAGATAACCAAACAAACTTTTAATTTTACCTCTCGAGTGGCAATCTTCTATAATCTTTTTAACTGATTCCTGAGATTCAAAAAAATCTGAAATATCCTTGCTAATTATTTTATCTTTGTCTCTCTTTAGCATTATCTCAATACTTTTGTTACAGCTAACAATCTGCTTTTTATCGTTTATTGACATAACACCATCTGTTAAACTCTCAAGAAGAACCTCCTGGTAATTTTCTAAGTTTTTTACCTTATCAACTAATATCCTCAGATGCTTATACAGTTCAACATTTTCAATAACAACTGAAACAATCGAAGCAAATGACTGTACAATATTTAAATCTTCCTTAGTAAAATTCCCATGTTTTTTATTTAACAATTCCAATACTCCTATAACCTTGTCTCCAAGTAATAAAGGAATTGCCATTATTGACCTTGTTATGAAACCTGTTGATTCATCAAACCTCTTACTGAATCTTTCATCCGATTCTGTATTAGTAACAAGAAGAGGTTCTCCCTTTCTAAATACCCAACCTGCTACTCCTTCATCGCTGTCAATTCTAAGTTTCTTTATTTCACCTCTCTTTGTCCCTGTTGTAACCTTGAATACAAGTTTCTTTACTTCATCGTCAAAAAGTAAGAGAGAGCTTGCTCCGCATCCTACTTTTTCCTGCATCTGAACAAGAATTTCTTCAAGCAAGAAAGGCAACTTGAGAGCCTCTCCTGCTCTATTTAAATCAATTGTGTTTTCAAGATTATCAGACATTTTTCCCTATGTATTTCTTAACTGAAGCACTTAATAGTTGCAAATCAACTGGCTTAACAAGATAATCAGAGACACCGTATGCCTTGATGATAAAATCATCTTTCATCCCATCAAAAGCAGAACAGATAAGTATTGGAATTTCCCTTCCTGCTTCTCTAAGTCTCCTAAGAATTTCAAGACCATGAATACCAGGCATCTTAATATCAAGGATTAAAAGATTAAAGTTATCACTAAGTATTAACTGTAAGGCTTTTGTTCCTGTTGACGCAGATATTACCTCATATCCATCCATTTTTAACATCTCTGCAAATAGGAAACGGATGTTTGGATCATCATCGACTATTAGTATCTTTCTCATTATTCCTCCATTTTTTAATCTTAGTTCTGTGAAAAACTTTACCACAGAGCATGTGCTGAGTGAATACGAAGTAAACACAGAGGTTGTTTAATTTCAACAACTTATGAAACATTTCCTCCCCCCCCCTGTGACCTCAAATGTGCTTCCTAT
>JAGMEZ010000308.1 GCA_023127905.1 Caldifarciminota bacterium | reverse complement strand
GTACAATAAGCAATTCTAAATTACCCTGAGTTGCTTCTTTTTTATTTTAATTTTATCAAATCGTTCTGTGACGAGTCTTTATAATGCTAAGCCGTAATATACTACAGAGAAATGAAAGTGGTTCATAAAATGACTGAACGTATCTGTGCTAGATTTTTTGAAAGTTTCCTTATGAAACAGTGTGATTAATCCAACATTTAAATAACTTGTATCAAAATAAAGTCCGAAACCAGGACACTCTTCCAATCGATTGTCTATGGAAAAGTGATCGCCAACGCCTGCATAGTACATAAAGCTTTCCATTTGGACATTGAATCGGAGTCCCAGAGGAGCAATCTCCATTAATGTAAACCGCCATGAAAAGTATAATTTCCACATTTCTCTTTCTCTGAAATCATCTTTTTTGTATCCTGGCAGATCTTCATAATCATATAATCTCAAACAATAACTTCCGATAGGGGAGAACCCACCAAGACTGTATTTTTCATGCTCGGGAGGTTTTCCGAAACACTTGCTCCAGTAAAGACGCGTTGTAATGGTTGTCTTAAACTTGTCGTGAAACCTGAACTTTACAGGTATCAAGGTCAACCTTACTCTGGTTCTCAACCATGTATAGGGTTTAATATTGAACTTTGAATCAAAATCAAATTTGCACCCGGAATCAGGAAAAACAGTACGATTCAATTCATCGTACCGTATCTGAAAAGAACCAGCAAAGTATCTGGTTGTATAGTTGTCGGCACTAATCCGCGAAAATTCAAAACCTGGGATTGCTGCTATTCTAGATAGGTGAAGTGGAAGGGTTAATTTGATATTATTCTCCTTAAACTCCCTGTCGTAATTTGTTGAATCTCCTCGCCCAGGATATCGTAAACGTCTCCAGAGATAATGGAATTCTGGTACAATTATATATTTTTCCGTACACCTTTCAAATCCTATTCCAATTTTGTCTCCCTGTGGAAGCTCTCGTGCTTCCTTAATTATAAAATTATGGGATAAATTAAAGTACGGGGACCTTGAAAATCGATTTAATATAGTCCAATTACGTACTCTCATCTCCCCAAAGAAATTAATCCCTTCGAAACCCTCAATAGTAATAGATGGAAATTCAAGGGTTGCATTGGATTTCTTTCTTGCAGCAATGAGTAATTTATTATCCTTAAAACCTTCTACTGAGATGGTTTTGAGTTCCAGGTCTTTGTAAACGTTTTTTAATGTATTACGAACATTTTTCGGATTAAGTGGTTCTGTTTTTTCGAATTTTCCTTCAATTTTCTTTAGGATTATTGAATCACTACAGCTTATATAAACACCTTTAAGATGTGTTCCCACATTGCCTTTAATGATTATACTGATACTATCATCTTCTTCTTTTATATTTTTATATTCAACATTGTTAACAATTGGAGCCACAAATCCCTGTTTTACAAGATTGCTTTCAACCAGTTCCTTCATTTCCTCAAAGTTAAGGATTCTATTTAGTTTATTAATTGAATCTTTAACTGCTTTTTCTGCAGTTTTGACTGCTTCCTTTGTTGAATCATCATTTGCTCTACTCATTTCCTTAAGGTTAATGAAAACCTTATGAGTTTCTACATCCTTTCTCCTCACAAGAAAATCAATTATACACATATCTGCTGTCTTTTTTATTTTTGCTCTAACGTCTGTATATTTTCCAAGGTTATAAATGCGCTTAATGGCATCACAGATGTCTCTTTTGTCAACATAGCTATCTTGTTTATAACGTATTGCCTTAAGGATTTTTTCTCTCTCACTTAATTCTACAATCATTAAAGTATCTTTATTTATTATTTCTAATACATCTATTGAATCAATGCGATGGATGCACTTAAGAACTTTTAATGTATCGATTTTCGTTTCAATTCGTAATTCTTCGCCTTTGATAGCTATTGCTTTTTTAATCTCCCAGATTTCTTTTGATGCAGCAGCATAGCCTTTGTCCATCACTTCTTCTAACTTCTTTTCGTAGAAATCAAAACCACCTTTAATATCGACATCTATCCTTGCATGCGCCCTTTTCCAGTTATCCCACACATAGTCCTCTCTTGAAAAATTCACTGATTTATTCATAACACCAATTCCCATTAATCCATAGACTTCAGGTTTTTCTTCAACTTTTTCTACACCTTTCCTTTTAGATGGATAAACAGCGATGACATAATTTATTTCTTTCCCTTTAATGTTTTTCATATTATTTTTTGGCGCTCTTCTTTTGTCAATAGGTATAAATGCATCTACGGGAAGGTTGTCGAGAACACCGCCATCCACATAGGAAGTATCTTTAATGACCATGGGTTCAAAAACGATTGGTATGGAACCGCTTGCACGAGCCGCTGTTGAAACCGTTCCCTTTCTCATAAGTGTTGTTTTTCCAGTCTGCAAATTTGTAAGAGCTGCACCAAAAGGAAAAGCCAAATTGTCAAAATCAAAAGCAGCGAGATATTCGTATTCAAGGGTTCGAAGGGCAATCTCATCAGTAAACTTTTGTACTTCTCTTAAGCCACCTCTTGGATCTAAACTAAAAGGAAGTAGCATTTTAGGAAAGCCTTTTTTCCAATTCGACACAATATTGAAAGTTAGACCAGGCTCTCGCGGCTTTTCTCTTAGAATTTCCCATAGGGGTGAGTACTGCCTTGGAGGTAAATCTGAGAAAAGTGTAGACCAATCAATGCCTTTCATAACTATCCACTTAAGAGAATCGGGCGAATAACCGCAAGCATATAGACCCCCAATTATTGCTCCCATGCTGGTTCCTGAAATGGCATCAATAGGGATGTTGTTTTCTTCGAAGGCTCTCAGCACTCCAATGTGGGCAATTCCTCGTACAACACCACCTGCAAGAGCTACGCCAACTTTTACTTTACTTTGTAAATCAGGGACAGAATCCCACGTTTTATTATCACGACTCTGTTCAGCCCAGCAGGTGTCCTCGGGTAAAACCTTTCGCGCCCAGAGATAACCAGCAGAATTTGGGTCACCATCGAACTTCAGTCTAAGATAGATTGGATATGTTTCAACATCATTTCCAAATAAGGGAATAGATAGTACTACAAAAAATAGGAGAAATATTTGTAAGTGTAGTTTCATTTTTGCCTCCAGTTAAATAAGTTAATGTTAGAACATTTCTTAATAAAAACTTACTTCTCCCACCTGATGACTGTTATATGTGCGTGGATTTTTATTGGAATGTTAAACCAACCATTTTGTATACAAAAGTAAAAAGATATTGTTCTCTATGTGTACGAGATTCTTCATAATTAGCAATAAAAATGAGTTTAACAAAGGTAATTTTCCACTCCTTTGTTAATATTTAAATGTTTTCAGAGCCTTATTTTCTTAGAAATTATAAATTAAAATTCTTATATTGTCAAGATTTTTTCTTAATTCCAATATCTATTTACTGCATTAAAACTTTTTTCACCTGGGATCTTGTCATGCCAGGACGAATATCGTCACTATATAGTATCTCTATGAGTTTTTTATCTATATCAGCAAATTCCTGAGTTTTTGTCCAGCCCTGATAGAAGATGCTATCCGGGTACTTCATAGAATCCTTACAGAGTCCAAGACTCTGAGTAACTTCCTCTCTAATTATGTGGTTTCTTCGTTTTTGATCAGGTTTATCTGTTCCAATAAGAATATTAGCACGGTAAATTTCATGTGAATCGTTCCACCAGATATAGAAAAAGCCCCAATTGTTAGGAACATAGTTTGGCTCATATTTTTGCATCTCATCAACAGGCACAAACCAGATAGTCATATCAGGTTCCTTTTCGGTAATTTTAAAGTTAATTTTATTTTTTGTGAGTTTATTTAACTCTTTCATCAAACTATTCAAGAATGAAATGTCTTCATCTGTTGGTGTACCTTTAATTTTAACATGTATTGTACCTGACCACTTGCTTATTCTATTAGAACTTCCATATTCAACTCCAAGAGCAATTTCCAAAAAATATTCAATTTCTTTCAGTAACTCAGGGACGGAGGCTGTAAACTTGTAAACTTCCGACGTAATAAGATTCTTCAGTGTTTCGGGAAAGAATATCCCGAGACTACATCAAAGATTTAACCTTTTGGAGTGAATCAAGTCGGGTATGGATTATGTGGGTTGGGGGAAACTTGACTCGCTTAAACGTTGTTTCTTGCATGCCGAGCACGACCCCGTTATTTGACTGTTTGCAGACCTGATCCCGTTATTTTTAATTACTAAATAGTTGACAAACGCTAATTTTTAACATATACATTATATAGTAAAAACATTTAAGGGAGTTGTAAAATATGGATATTTCGACTCTTATGGATTTCCCAATCTTTAAATGGGCTATTATT
>JAGMEZ010000307.1 GCA_023127905.1 Caldifarciminota bacterium | reverse complement strand
CCCTTCACCTCTCCCTTCACCCTCTTCTTCACCCTCCAAGGATTGAGTCATAATCCTAGAAAATTCTTTCGGATTTTTTTCAATCTTTTGAATAAATTCATCCGAGCCTGCAATAAGGGCCAATAATTCTCTCCACCTAATCCCTGCCTCTTTAGTCTTTTCAGACTCACCGAAGGATATAGGGCTGACAGTTATATGGTGTATATTCTTTTCAGCAACAACCTTTTTTATTCCTCCTTTCTTCTCAATATCTTCAGCGTCAAGACCGAGGATCTCAATCAGGCTTTTAAATTCATCCATATCCAAACCTCTAATGAATGTGATTTTCCCGATCTTCCTTTTTCCAAGTGCTGTAAGAAATGAATCTACTGTCTGTTTGTTTATTACCCGGGCAGGTTTATCATTTATAAGAAGAACATTACCTGCAAGAGAGAGTGAAAAGTAATCATTCTCATTCAAAGTTTCTTTAAGTTTTACAAAGGAAGAAGAAACAATTTTTTTTGTGATAGGGTGTGAGGAAGGATAGAGTTTTATATTTTTTGATGCAGAAATTATCCTTCCGATTATTGTTTGTGCATCTCTATTTAATTTTTTAAAATCAGTTGTTGGAGGTTCTCTTACCATAATATTTCCCTTAATTCCCTTTTAAAGATTGTATGGTTTTTCCCCTGTTCTTTGACTGAAATATCGTCGTACCTGCTATTAGGATATCTACACCACTTTCAATAAGTTTCGGAGCGTTATCTAAATCTACACCTCCATCTACTGAAATCTCAAAGTTGAGATTTCTCTCTTCCTTCACCTTTTTTAGGTGTTTTATTTTCATGTGACTTGTTTGAATAAAACGCTGACCACCAAAACCAGGATTGACACTCATTACGAGTATCGAGTCAACAAGATTCAAGAAACTATCGAGTAATTCAACAGGGGTTTCAGGATTGAGTGAAAGACCAACTGTGCTTCCACGTGAATTTATTTCTCTGATAAGTGGGATAGGCTTCTCTTTTACCTCTATATGAAATAGTATGGTATCTGCCCCACTTTCAATGAATGCTGGTGTGTATTTTTCTGGGTCTGTAATCATAAGGTGAACATCGAGAGGAAGTT
>JAGMEZ010000306.1 GCA_023127905.1 Caldifarciminota bacterium | reverse complement strand
TCCCTTTGTTGCTATGATAAAAGCTCCAAAGAAGCTAACGAATATAGCAAGAATGCTTCTTAGACCTATCTTTTGTTTCAGGATTGGAATCGAAAGCAGGGCGAGCATAATAGGCCAGGTATAATTCAATGTTAGGGCTTCCTGTGCCCGCAACAACGAATAAGCCTTAAAAAGAACTACATAGTAAAGAAAAGGATTCAGGAATCCAAGTAGTGCAGAATGGAGGAAATCTTTTGCTCCATATGTCCGTAGCAGTTTCAGTTTATTTTGAATACAAAGAATTACGAAAAGTACTACAACAGAAAAAAAGGAAGAGAAGAACAGTAATTGAAATACATCAATATAGCGCAATGAAACCTTGAAAGCGGAAGCAACAGTTGACCAGCACAAAACAGCAATAACCGCATAGATATACGCCTGCTTCTGCTTTTTCATAACTGAAGACTGCATTTAAAGTTTACAAGTTTACAGCCTCCGTCCCTCATTTCCTTAATTTATCTAACAACTGCAAACTTACCTTTTATCAGAACATCACCGGATTCATCTTCGACATGGTAGAAATAGATACCACTGGCTATGTCATTACCAAATTGGTTCTTACCGTTCCAGGAATAGTATCTGTCTATATTAGTAAATGAATGTTTCCAGACTAAACTGCCTGATAGTGTGTAAACATAGATCTTCCCCTTATCAGGTAAATTTGCGAAAGTCAGAACTCTACTTCCACTTCTCGGAAATCCAGGACTTGGATAGACAAAAATCTTATCACCAGTATAAACTGTCAATTGCATCGGAACATTAATCGTTGGATTATTCGGGTCATTACTCGAAACTACCAGCGTATCATAATAATTTCCAAGATTAAGATCGGTCGCATCGAAGGTTATGCTAACACTCGCACTATCTCCGGGATTTAACCAACCACTTGTAGTATCTAAAGATAGCCAATCTACCGATGGACTTACGTCTATGCTCCAGGTCAAAAACGCATCGCCGTAATTGCCGATTGTCAAATTTTGATTAATCGTCTGGTCAGTCTGGAGAAAAACCTGTATAGATGATGGGTTGATTCCGCTTTGAGGATTCTTAGCGCCTTCAAGTAAATTCTCGTAAATCTGAAGTCCAACATATGTAGCATAGACATATGAACCTGATGCATAAATGCCTATAGCTTTATTTGGTGCATCATAATAACCCACCTCCTGTGGATCTGAAGGTATAGAAATATCTATAACCCAAAAACCACCATAACCATCAGGAATATAGGCATAGGAATTTGACACACAAACATCACAAACATCAGTTCCGAAAATATAACCAACCTCCCGTGGATCAGAGGGCGAGGATATATCAATCACACTAAGCCCATACCAATCAGCAACATAGACAAAGGGGGGCGATACATAGACATCATGAGAAAATGCATATGTAGAACAATGACCCACCTCAACTGGACTCGAAGGTGTAGATACATCTATTACTTGTAGCCCACAATGGATACCATCTGCAACATATGCATAGGAATTAGAAACAAAAATACCACCAGCACCTCCTGGTGTATCACAATAACCTACCTCCTGGGGATTTGAAGGTGTTGATATATCTACTACCCTAAGCCCCTCTGAACCATCTGCAACATATGCATAGGAATTTGATACAAAAATACCAGTAGCCCAACCCGGTGTATCACAATGCCCCACCTCATGGGGATTTGAAGGTGTTGAGATATCTACTACCCTGAGACCCTCAGTACCATCTGCAATATATGCATAGGAATTTGATACAAAAATACCATCAGCACCTCCTGGTGTATCATAATAACCTACCTCCTGGGGATTTGAAGGTGTTGATATATCTACAACATGAAGCCCGCCATCACCCCCAAAAGCACCAACAATAACATAGGCATAGGAACCAGATACAAAGACATCCTCAGCCCAATCTGGTGTACCATAATGACCTATCTCGTGTGGATTTGAGGGTGTTGATACATCTATCACACGAAGCCCACCAGAAGAAACATAGGCAAATGAATCCGTTATATCAATATCATCGACACTATGTGTATCATAATGACCTACCTGCTGTGGATTTGAGGGTGTTGATACATCTATCACACGAAGCCCACCAGAAGAAACATAGGCAAATGAACCTGATACATAAACATCCACACTCCATGTCCATCCTGGGATATCATAATGACCTATCTCCTGGGGATTTGAAGGCGTAGATATATCTATCACACGAAGCCCACCATCACCCCCCAAAATACCAACAGTAACATAGGCGTAAGAACCTGAAATATAAACATTCATAACCCAAGCCAAATCCCAAACACCTACCTCAATCGGATTCGGAGGTGTTGATACATCTATTACTCGAAGCCCTTTATCATAATCAGCAACATAGGCGTAAGAACCTGAAACATAGATACCATAAGCAGAACCTGGGGTATAACAATAACCAACCTCCTGTGGATTTGAAGGTGTTGATACATCTATCACACGAAGTTCACCTTCGTAACCATCAGCAACATATGCATACGAACCTGAGACATAAATATCACGGGCATCGCCTGGTGTATCACAGTTACCAAGTTTTTCTGGACTCGAAGGGTCAGCAACATCCCATATCTCAAG
>JAGMEZ010000305.1 GCA_023127905.1 Caldifarciminota bacterium | reverse complement strand
AAATCTTCATAATGTTCGCTGAATCTGTTTTCAGCATAATCACGTGCCTGCCAGGTACTAATGAGAAACTGCCAATCGGATGATTCGAGTAAGAGGAGCTCTCTTGCAGCCTGAAGAAGAAATGGCTTAGCTCTTTTCTTTATCGTATTAGCACTGATTATTTTATTCATCTTCGCTTCACATTCATATATTTTTTTCCAAGTCCACTCGGTCTCTTTGTTTAACCAGATATAATGAAAGTTTCCTTTTCCCCAGGAACCCTCAGGTAGATGAACGACAGCCCTTGGGTGATTCTTTTTAAGATAATTTGTACCGGTTGTAGTAGCTATAGTTTTTTTCTTATGTATCTCTTTCATTATGTTGTATATCCATTCAGGACCTTCAAACCACCAATGTCCAAACAATTCAGCATCAAAAGGTGCAGTTATAATTCCCTTACTGTTATTCTTTTTATGGAATCTTTTTAGAATATTCTCAACAAGGTTAACAAAGTGAGCTGCATGCTCTTCCAGTTTACTTTTTGCCATTTCAGGGGAGTATTCCTCTTTAAGTGCAAGATCTGATTTTGCATCTGACACCCGCCAGTACCGATGACCTCCAGGAAAGGATTTCTTATGAAATTCCAAGTAATCTCCGTCACCAGGATATCCAAGATCCCTACTCCAGACAACCATCCCTGTTTCTGGATCCCTAACAAAGAATTCTACTCCCTTTTCTTTTCCCTTTGATACAAGGTAATAAGGAAGATAGGGTGTTAACTCTTCTTTAACAGGTTTTGGTTTATAATCCTTTTTGAATCTTTCCCAAAGTAGCTTTAGGGATTTAAATCTTCCAATATAAGCACCAATTGATTCACCTCCCCTTAATAGGGGAGAATCAATAAATGTATATGTAATACCTTCCTCTTCAAGAATTTCCTCTATACCCTTTCTTTTTACTATCTTTGCTTTTCCCACAGGTTGCTTCCACCTGTACGAAGGTCTGTATGCACACTCAGGCAACCATACTCCTTTGGGTCTTTTCCCAAAATGTTTTTCATAGTTAATGACCGCCGTTCTTATCTGTGTCTGCACGTCTCTATCAGTTCCAAGAAGAGGAAGATATCCATGCGTCGCAGCCGATGTTATCAATTCAATAATTCCTCTATCCTGTAATTTTTTAAATGCTCCAATTATGTCTCCCTTCAGTTCAAGAAACTGTTTTAATCTCTCCTTATAAAATCCTGCCCACATAGAGGCAACCATTTCCTTTCTTGAAAAACCCTCCCTGGCAAATTGTACCCTATCCAATTCCGCAGATTTCATACGCTCTTCTGTGTACTTTACAAAATCTTCTCTGAAACATCGATTCCGCAGTTGTTCAGCAAGAACCGGCGTAATATTAATGGTCATATACGCATCTATTCCTTCCTGTGAAAGCCTGCCAAGAACATCAATAATTGGGAGATAAACCTCCGCCGCCGCTTCATTTAACCAATCCAGCCCATGCGGCCATCTTCCATGATTAACTACATATGGAAGATGCGCATGAAGAACCAGTTGAAAAAAACCATAAAAGGGTAAATCTTTATTTTTTTTCATTATTTTCCCTTCACTTTTTTTTAAACTACAACTGCTATCTAATTAAAAGAACTTTCTCCCTGACCTTCATTCCCCCATGCCTTAAGATACAGAAGTATATTCCTGGAGATACGTTTTTCCCTTCATCATCCATCCCATCCCATTCCAGCTTCGCTGGAAGGATAAAGGCCTGCCCCGTTAGAGAAGCATTCTCTAATGGGGACGAAGGATAAAGGATAAAGTTTTTGACTAAACGACCGGAAACATCATAAATCTGTATTTCTTGTGCACCTGAGAAGTTAATGGTGGTGGATGTAGAAAACGGATTTGGAGAAATAATTAGAGAAATTTTATCAGAATATGTTGCAGGCTGAACGCCTTCGGCTATTCCGGCACCTGCTGTATCAATGAATGTAGCATATATATCGGTATTCTCAAAACCATCTCTACCATCCTTCCACGCTACGAGGAAATTTTCAACTCCAGGGAAACAAGCTGCTCCTTCCTGATACCCTGTTTGGGTACATATCGGTATCGAGGATGCATCAATTACTGTGCCGAGCGAAGAAATCCTTTTGCCGAAAATATCGGGTGAACCCGATTTATCATCAGTCCATGCTGCAAGATAATAGGGATTGAGAAATGATATAGACGAATTAAATTGATACCCTCCTTGAGTATCGACAGGAATTCCGTTTGTATCAAGAAGAACACCTTCCGGAGTAACCCTTGCTGCCCATTGATCGGAGGATTCTGAACCGGTAAGCCTTGCATCATTCCATATCACCATATAGTTATAACCATCAAAGGATATATCCGGCATGTATTTTGAATCGGTCCCAAACGAGATCGTTATTGGAAAAGAATCAAGAATATTTCCTTCGGGAGAAATCCTTTTACCATATATCCCAAAACCATTAACATCAAACGCACTCCAAACAACAAAGAAATTGCTCCCATCAAAAGCTGAAATAGGATTAATCTGTTTCATAGTATCTAAATGAACAAGAAAACCATCTTTGTCGAGAACAGAACCGTCGGGTAATAGACGAGCACAGTATATTGCAGGGAACTCACCTCTTTTATCGCACCATGAGACAAGGTAAATGTTGTCACCAAAAGAGACAGATGGTGCTACTTGATCGTAAAGATCGTCACAAATAATAATGGAATCAAGACTTATCCCCGTAGGAGTCACACGGACTCCATGAATATCTCCCAGACCTCAACATCCATACTGCCATGTGGCAAGGTAGTTCGAACCGTCGAAAGCAATAGAGGGATGAGTCTGATTATCAAATTCCTGAAGTAACCTTATTCCGCCCGGGTCAAGAATGGTTCCTGATTGTGTAATCCTTGTACCAAACAAATTACTAAAAAGATCCCTTGAGTCGCTCCAAATAACAAAGAAGTTTGTACCATCAAATCCAATTGATGGTTCATATTGAATCCCTGGTTCACCACACACTATAAACTCTGCATTCAAACAAAAGGAGGGTAGTATTAGACAAAGAAAAGTTATTACTTTCAACATCTCCCCTTGAATTAGCTTTAATTTAGACTGTAAACAAAATTCCATGCTCTACGTAATAGCCAACTAATCAAACTGATTGAACCAATGAAACTAATAAAACAGTTCTTTACTCTGTCATCTGACTTCTACTACAACATAGGTGCCCATATTTTCTTCTTTTTCGCTGTCTCTATGGCAATTTCGTAACCCGCATCTGCATGTCGTATAACACCAGAACCTGGATCGTTCGTCAACACTCTTTCCAGTTTTTTTCCCTGCTCGTCCGTTCCATCTGCAACAACCACCATGCCTGAATGGATGGAGTAT
>JAGMEZ010000304.1 GCA_023127905.1 Caldifarciminota bacterium | reverse complement strand
TTCGAGTGGATTTGCTGATGCATCTGATGAAGATATTCGGAAGATAGATGCAAATAGGCTTTTTAGAACTGCTTTACATAAAGCAGAGATTGGTAAAAATCCCGTTGAGATAGAGCCGGGTGATTATCCAGTTCTCCTTGAACCTATCGCATTGGGAAGTTTAATGTGGTATTTAAATATTCTTATGGATAAAAGGACGGCTGATGAAGGCTGGAGTTTTTTTTCAAGGAAGGAAGGTAAAAGGATTGCATCTTCGAATATCATATTATTTTCAGACCCAACCCATGCTGAAAACCTTGCTTTACCATTTGATATTGATAACGAAGGATTACCGTTAAAGAAGCAAATCTGGATAAAAAATGGTGTACTTAATAAGTTATGGACTTCGAGATACTGGGCAAAGAAAAAAGATATAGAAACAACAGGTATGCCTTCAAATCTTATTATGAAAGGAACAAATACAACGACAGAGGAAATTATCAAAAAAATTAATCATGGGCTTCTTGTTACGCGTTTGTGGTATATTAGATTTGTAAATCGCAAGGAGCTTATTCTTACAGGAATGACAAGGGATGGTTTTTTCCTTATAGAAAACGGAAAGATTTCGAAGGCTGTAAAAAATATGAGATTTAACGATTCGCCGTTTACAATCCTATCGACAGTAAAACATTTAGGAAAACCAGAGAGGGTGGAGGGAAGGTTTCTCGCTCCACCTGTTTTTGCAAAGAAATTCCATTTTGCATCAACCACGAAGTTCTAACGGGTCAATATAAATTACAGTAATTGGGTAATTTGGTAATTAGGTAATTTTTACACCAAGCCTTCAGCAGATTTTTTGTCCATCGTAGCGTTGGGGCTTGTCCCCAACATGAATTGTTTTTTTCCTCTTCTCCCTTGATGTTTTCCTATTTGACGCAGACGGACCTGTCCACTGAAGCTTAAGCGTAGGTGGAGGATAGAATTCACCCTGTTAAATAGAATTATGTTCAATACATCTTGCTATTTCACGGGGTAAAGAGGTGTCTACTTGTTCTTTTTCCTTAAAATAAATCCTGTGTCGTTTATATATAAGTAATACGTTTTTGTGTCAGGATACTGAAAGGCTCCTATGCCATAGGCTGTATCAATGAATGGTATGGATTCACCATGTTTTAATAAAAATTTCCATAACCGTCCTTGAGGTTGAATTTCGTACTCTGTTGTTTGTTTTCCTTCTGCTAATTCCCATCTTCCTCTGAATCGTGTTACTTTGTAATATGAATCAGCACCCAACCATCTCAAGAGTACACTCCATCGTAAAATGCAGCCCTCAACCATCCACTGGTTACCGGTTAGTGTAAACGTATATTCCAAATTCCTTTTTTCGTCAACAAAGTATACATGAATTCCTTTATCCGTTTCTTCAGCATATACCGAGGCTATCCTTTCCTCATGGGTGTATCTTGCGAACGTCTGGATAAAGAGAGATAAATATATAAAAGAAATTGAGAATGCAACGGCTAACAGGAATATTATAAATGAGGTTATAAATCTCTTTATTCTCATCTTCCTTCTTGCAATTCTCACAATCAAAGATATCAAAATACAGAGGGAAATGAAGAGAAGAATGATACCTGCGATTCCTGTTATAACTGCAAATTTGTCCATTACTGTATCTTTACATCCAAATATTTCACTTGTCAATAAAAAAATAGTCCGATTAAGTTGCAAGAAAGAAGTTGACAGAAGTGATTAATTGTAATAAACTAAAACTACAATAGGGAGAGTTAAGAAGAAAAACAAGGATTATTGAGATAGTGGAGAGGTAATGAGAATAACAATTATTTTGCTTTGTTTTCTGGTTTTTGCTCTGCCATTAAAGTCTGATGAACCTGAGCAAGAACTGCTGGAGTCTGCGCGCCTGGGAAGTGCTGAATATAATATCTCGATTCAGTTTTTACAGGATGATTTATTAGAGCTTACACTAATTGAACGAAAAGAGCAGATTACAGAACTATCAGATTTATTAGAAAAGAAAAAGCTTACTCCTCTTCAAACAATTGATTTGATATCACTTTTAAATATGGAAGGTTTAAAAGAAGAGAAGATGGGAGTTGTGAAGTCACTATCTTCTAGATTGGATACTATTCTCACAAAGAATCCTAAAGACCATGAAGCATTACTCGCAATTGTAAAATTGGACAGAAGATATGGAGATAATACAGTTATAAATTCATTACTTGCTGATTCAACAATTGAGAAGGTGACTTACTTATCGTTGTTGATAGAATTAGCAGATATACATGTTTGTTATGCAAATTATGAGGATGCAGAAAAGATTATTGATCATGTACTCAACTTTGATTCTTTAAATACTGAAGCATTAGTGATGAAAACTTTGATACGTGCTACTGCAAAATTATTTAGTCTTCTGAATCAACAACTGCAGCTTTTTGAGAAAAAACTTGCCGAATCTCAATCTAATGAGCACTTAGATATAACTGTTTCACAGATAAAAGAGACCTTTGATAGTATAGATTTTTCACCTGTCCATCGAGTATTGAAAAGTGATCCTGAGAATTTTAAGTATAATTTCTTCATTGGCGCTGTTCAGGAATTTATTGTTTATATGCACTATGTAGTGTTAATTGGTATTTATGAGGAAGATAAACTCCCGATTCTGACAGAAGAGAAGATACCTATGTTAAAAGAGATTAAATCATATCTCGATACTGCTGTGAAAAATAAGCCACCAGGTGATGTGGATGCATTAATTGCACTGGCTATGTACTATCTTGTCTTATCAAATTTTGACTTAGCTAAAGAATATACTCAGATGGCAATTGAAACAAGACCGGATATTGATCAACCGTATGATGCTTTAATAACAGTTATAAACGTTCATCGACTTCTAATAGAAGAAGATGCTGAAGCTGGTTTTCGTGAATCTGATGAAGCACTTAAAAAGAAAGGTATGAATAAGGAACTGAACCTTGTTGACAGACTTATGTTCCTCCATCCGTTGATATATGAATATCGTTACCAGGAGACACTTTCCGAGTTAGATAAAATAGAAAAGGATTTTCCTGATGGAGAAGTACAATTGATTCTTTTCCGAGGTGGTATCTTATTACGAATGGGAAAAATGGATGAAGGTTTGGAGGTATTACATAAAGCAATGAAATTAGAACCGGATAATGTTGATATACAGTATAATCTTGGACTTGCTTACTTTGTTAAAGACCAATTAGATCTGGCAATGGTACATTTGAATCAGGCATCCCAACTTGCTCCATCGGACGTAGAAGTAATTGAGCTTATAAACAAGATAAAGAAATAAAAATAATGGAAAAGGGAAAGCGGCTTTTCTCTTGAAATCAGATAGATAGTATGGCATAAATAGTAAAATAGGAAGTTAATTGAGAGGGTAAAATTATGACTGTAAATGTAAAGACAGGAATCGATGTTCTCGAGAGAGAAGGATTTGATCGTTTCAAGAATCAAAGAGTTGGACTTATTATCAATCCTTCCTCGGTAAATAGATATTTGGAAAGCACTCTCAAAAGGTTTAAAAAAAATAACATAAAGATAACTGCACTATTTGGACCAGAGCATGGTATTCGGGGTGAATCGCAGGATCAGGAAGAATGTAAGGGTTTCATGGATGAGCAATCTGGTGCACCTATTTATAGTCTTTACGGTAAGTATCTTGCCCCCCTTAAGTGGATGCTTAAGAATGTTGATACGCTTGTATTCGATATTCAGGACGTGGGAGCAAGATATTATACATTTATCTGGACTATGTCGCTCGCTATGGAGAAAGCAGCTCAATTTAAAAAAAGATTTATTGTGCTTGATAGACCTAACCCGATAGGAGGACTTGAAGTAGAAGGACCTGTTCTTGACAAGGAATATATATCTTTTGTAGGATTATATCCAATCCCTGTAAGATACAGTATGACCATAGGGGAACTCGCATTAATGCTTAAGAATGAATTTAATATAGGTGTTGAACTTGATGTGATTAAAATGGATGGATGGCAGAGAGCATTCTGGTTTGATGAAACAGGACTACCGTGGATTTCACCCTCTACTAATATGCCTACACTCGATACTGCAACAGTCTATACAGGAATGTGCCTTTTAGAAGGAACAAATATATCCGAGGGAAGAGGGACAACGAAACCCTTTGAATACTTTGGGGCTCCATGGATTGATTGCGATTTGGTATTGGATGAGTTAAGCGAGTTATCAGGTTACAGGCTGAGACCTATCTGTTTTAAACCAACATGGAGCAAATATGTTGGTGAACCTTGCGTGGGATTTCAATTACATATAACAGATAGAAGAAGATTCAAACCTGTTAGAACGGGTCTTGAAATAATACGTGCTGTAAGAAAAACACATCAAGAGGATTTTAAATGGAGAAAACCACCTTATGAATTTGAGGAGGAGAAACTTCCCTTTGATATACTGATTGGCAACTCAAGAATAAGAGAGATGATTGAAAAGGATTACTCTATTGAAGAGATAGAAAAAACCTGTGGTGAGGGGATTGAGGATTTTTTAAATATTCGTGAAAAGTATCTCCTTTATAAATAAAACATGTGTTAGAAATATTGTAGATTTAAGACTAAAAGCATTAGATCGAAGACCAGAAGCAAAAAGAGTTTTATAGGGGAAGGATAATGGATAATGTAAGATGGAAGTTTGGTCTATTCTCTAATGCGAGTTTTATTTTTTGCCTTGGAATAGTGAAACTTGTTTCGCGCTAAAAAGCGCAGAGCAAAATCTGCTACTTTAGAAATGCTTAAGTTTTATGCCTTATGTCTGAATTAAGGATGATCGAAGCGGCAATACTTGCAGCCGGTGAAGGTACAAGACTCTTGCCTATTACAAGATTTTTGGCAAAACCCCTTCTGCCCATTGTAACAAGACCCCTACTTGAAAATATAATCCTGTCATTGAAACAGCAGGGAATTGAAAAAATTTGTATAAATGCTTACCACCAGAAAGAAAAAATATTTGAATATTTACACAGAAAAGAATATGGTTTGGAAATACAGGTTTCAGATGAGGATAGGATTCTTGGAACTGGGGGAGGTGTTGGGAGGATGAGAAGGTACATAAAAGCAGATAATTTTATAGTTCATAATGGTGATATTGTAACTAATATAAAAATACGCAATGCTTTCAACTTTCATAAGGAAAAAAATGGAATAGCAACACTTCTTGTTGAGAATAGGAAACATTCGAAGGATGTCGCAGTTGATAAGAATGGAAGAATACTAAATATTGCAGAAAGATTGAAACCTCAAAGGAACGGTATCGAAGCATTTGGTTTTACTGGAATTGCCATACTAAATAGAAAAATATTTGATTTTCTACCTGAGGATATTTACCATGATATTATCGACACTTATGTTAATCTTATAAAACAAGGTGAAAATATTTTTGGCTTCATTTGCAGAAATAGTTACTGGTCTGATATCGGGACGAAAGAAGATTACCTTCGTGTTCACAATGAAATTCTTAAGGGCAAAAAAAATGTTCTCTGTAATTTTTCACTTCCCGAATCACCATTTTTTATAGGAAAGGAATCCAGGATAAGTAAGAAGGCAACGCTTTCAGGTTTTGTGTCGATTGGGAAAAGATGTTTTATTGGTGATGATGTACGGCTTGAGAACTGCGTGATTTTTGATAATACAACAATTGATGATGGAAAAACGTATAACAATTGTATTTTATCTAATGATTTTGTAGTATAGAGGTGTTTGATGTTGATGAGAATGAGCAAATGGGAAGTGCGAAGACGAGTGAATAAACTGCTGGATAAAGAGTATTACAATCCTCTTAAGAGAAGTGCTAAGATAATATTTCTACCCGGCGGTTCGAATAGAGAGTTTTTTAGAATATTGGATAAGGTAGAAGAGATTGTTTTTATTATAATGTTTTCGGATACTAAAAAGGCTGCAAGGGAATATCTACAAATGCAGAAGTATCTTGCAAAGAAACGGGTTGGAGTTCCAGAGATATTCTTCAAGGATATAGATGATTACATAATTATAATGGAGGATGTGGGAACAAAAAGTCTTTACAACCTTGTTAGAAAAAGCGATAATATGGATTTTATAGAACACCTTTATAAAAAGGTGATAAAAAACCTTATTCATCTTCAGCTCGAGGGGAATAAGGGTATTGAGAAATGTAAACCAGTGTATACAAGGATTTTTAATTACGATGTCTTACGATGGGAATCACATTATTTCACATGGGCTTTCCTTGAAAGGTTTTGTGGTCTTCCCGAAGAGGATATAAATAGTTTTGAAGACGATTTTCATAATCTTGCACATTCTTTGATTAACGAACCTCTTTTCTTTATGCACAGGGATTTTCAATCACAGAATATTTTTTTAAAAGATGGATTTGTTCGGATTGTTGATTTTCAGAGTGCACACAGGGGAATGCTTACATATGACCTTGCTTCTCTTTTGAGAGATTCGTATGTTTCCCTGCCAAAGGAAATGAGAGATGATTTGATTTCCTTCTATTATTCTTCGTTAAGAGAGAAGGTTGATGTTTACAAAGATTTTAAAGTATTCAGAAAAGTTTATGTTCTTTCAAGTATTCAAAGAAATATGCAGGCACTCGGTGCATTTGCGTTCTTATCCGAAGAGAGAGGAAAAAATTGGTTTCTCAAGGCTATACCACAGGGTTTGAAATACCTAAGAGAAGGACTTAATGAAATTGATGAGTTTACAAATTTGAAAAAAATAGTAAATTCTTCAAGGGTAACAAAATGTGTGAAATCGATCGTTTTATAGAAGAGAAGATTGAACAGGGTTATTTTCCAGGCTGCGTAATCCTTGTAGGAAATAAGAACAAGAACGTTTTTCATTCAGCATATGGTAATTCTGAAATAACTCCAACGAAGAGGATTATGAAAAAGGACAGTATATTTGATGTTGCTTCGATAACGAAACCTATCGCTACCTCAGTATCAATTTTAACACTCATAAATTCAGGATTGATGAGATTAGAGGACTGTGCATCATCTATTTTAACAGAATTGAAAGGTACAGTTAATGAAGGTGTAACAATTTTTGAATTACTGACCCATTCTTCTTTTATTCCTTCCTGGTATCCTTTATACATTCATTCGGATTGTGAGGAAGAAATTATCCAGTTTATTGGGAATATGAGGGAAGAAAAATCTGCTTATAGCTGCCTGGACTACATTCTTCTTGGAAAGATTGTTGAAAGGATAACTGGAGAAACACTGAAGGATTTTACAGTGAAAAATATCTTCAAGCCTATGGGAATGAAAGATACTGGATTCTGTCCTGCCCAGAGACTAAAAAAGAGATTGGTTGCAACTGAGGAGGGGAATAGGCATGAAAAAGAGCTAAGCGAGAAGTATGGTGAGAACTCAGAAGTTCCATGGCGTGAAAGAACAATTGTTGGAGAAGTGCATGATGGAAACAGTTTTTACTGTTTTAAGGGTATAAGCGGCAATGCAGGGCTTTTCTCCACAGCTTCTGATCTCGCAATATTTGCAAGGTGTGTCCTGCAGGGAGGGGACAAAGTTCTCAAGCCAGAAATTGTCCAGTACCTTATGGAACAGAGCGTGAGCGTTGATGGTGAAAGAAGGAGTCTTGGATTTTTAATTGGAGGTGATGATTTCAGTGAATTATCTCAAAAAACCGTCTGGCATACAGGATTTACAGGAAGCGCACTATGGATTGACCCTGTAAAAGAGATATTCATTGTTTTTTTAAGCAATGCTGTACACCCAGAAGTTAGACCGAATATCCTTAAACCCATCCGTCAACAGATCATAAACCATTGTCTTAATGTAGCTATGTAGTATGAGAAGGTAGGCGCAGGCTTTAGCCTGCGTGGAT
>JAGMEZ010000303.1 GCA_023127905.1 Caldifarciminota bacterium | reverse complement strand
GATTTTATCTACGAAAAACAGGTAAAACAGGAACCCGTCGACGGAGAAATCCTTCGACGAGTAAAAGGCGGAATGATCGTTAATGTAGGTGGAGCTGAAGCGTTCTTGCCTGGCTCACAAATTGATTTTCATCCTGTCAATAATTTAGATTCTCTCATTGGACAGACAATAAAGGTAAAGGTCATCAAATTAAACCGAAAACGAAGAAATATTGTCGTATCAAGGAGAATAATACTTGAAGAAGAGAAAGAGAAAGCAAAACAGGAACTACTTGCAGAACTCAAAGAAGGACAAGTAAAAGAAGGGGTTGTGAAGAACATCACTGATTTTGGGGTTTTCGTTGACCTTGGCGGTATTGATGGACTTCTGCATATTACTGATATGTCCTGGGGAAGAATTTCTCATCCATCTGAACTGGTTGCAATTGGAGACAACATAAAGATAAAGATTATTGCTTACGACTCGGTTAAACAGAGGGTCTCATTAGGAATGAAACAGCTCTATCCTTACCCATGGGAGGATGTTGATGAAAAATATCCAATTGGCAAAAAAGTTCGTGGAAAGGTTGTTTCAATTGCTGAGTATGGTGCCTTCATTGAATTGGAAAAGGGTGTTGAAGGTCTCATACATATATCGGAAATGTCCTGGACAAAACATATAAAGCACCCATCGCAACTTCTTGCTATTGGTGATGTAGTTGAAGCAATAGTCCTTGATGTGAATAAAGAAAGAGAACGCATTTCATTAGGATTAAAACAGTTGGAACCCGACCCATGGAAGGCAATAGAGGAGAAATATCCAGTTGGGACTAAAATTACAGGAAAAGTAAGGACCCTTACAAATTTTGGAGCATTTATCGAAATAGAAAACGGTATAGATGGACTTATTCATATCTCTGACTTTTCTTGGACAAATAGAGTGAAACACCCCAAACATTTCTTAGAAAAGGGACAGAAGGTAGAATGTACAATCCTTGAAATTGACCTTGAGAGAAGACGTATTTCGCTTGGAATAAAACAGTTAGCAAAAGATCCGTTTGATATTCTCATTAAAAATATTGGGATAGGTGCGCTTGTTAAGGGTAAAATCATTGAAGTTGTCGATAAAGGACTTGTCGTTGAATTAAACAATAAAATAAGAGGATTTGTTCCGCTTTCACAACTGAACAAAGAAGATCTTAACAAATCAGGAGATAATTACAAAATAGGAGCAGCAATCAATCTCAAAATTATTGATGTCAATTCTAAGATGAGAAGGATTATATTGAGCGAAAAAGATGCCGATAAGCAGCTTGAGAAACTTGAGTATCAAGATTATATTAAGTCAGAAGAGACTGATAATTCAGCAGAGAAGATCGAAGATAACCAAATAGAAGAGAAAACAGATGATGAGAAAGAGGAAAGCGTAGATTAAAGGACAGTAAATACAGCTTGAAAACCTAATAAAAAGTAGATAAATTGAGAAAATTTCATAACCGCAGAATCATAGGTATTATCCCAGCACGATATGATTCAACACGATTTCCAGGGAAAGTACTTGGAGATATATGTGGCAAAACTATGTTACAATGGGTTTATGAAAGGACTAAGAAAGCTAAAAAACTTGACTGGCTTGCTATTGCGACCGATGATAAAAGAATTAAAGAACAAGCAGAAAGATTCGGTGCCCATGTTCTAATGACATCCAAAAAACATAAATCAGGAACAGAAAGAGTTGCAGAAGCAACACAGAATTTACCATGTGATATTGTTCTTAATATTCAGGCAGATGAGCCTCTTATTTCGTTTCGTGCTATTAATAAACTCTGTTCTACAATGCTACAGGATAATAATCTCAACGTGGCAACCCTTGCAAGTTCGGTATCCTTTGATAATCCGGCAGTAAAGAGTTTAGACACGGTAAAGATTGTGCTCGATAAGAACGATTACGCTCTCTTATTTTCACGTTTACCAATACCATTTGCACAAAATAAAATCCCCCACCCCTATTATATACACATAGGCGTTTATGCATATAAAAAGAAATTTTTATTTAAATTTATTAATTTTAAGAGATCGCGATTAGAAGAGATTGAGAAACTCGAACAGTTGAGAATTCTTGAAAATAATTTCAGAATCAAGATTGTTAAAACAAAATACCCAACAGTAAGCGTAGATACACCAAAAGAACTTGAACAGGTGAGAAAAATCTTCAAATCCATAAAGTAATCATTTTTTGGTGTTTCGCACAGGCTGTAGGGGCAGACACGTGTGTCTGCCCTTTTGTTCTT
This sequence comes from Caldifarciminota bacterium, assembly GCA_023127905.1. Lineage (GTDB taxonomy): Bacteria > Hydrothermota > E44-bin80 > E44-bin80 > E44-bin80 > JAGMEZ01. The sequence continues at coordinate 8,886 of JAGMEZ010000303.1, read as the reverse complement.
TAATTCAACTCTAAAAGTCCCTATTGCACGGACCAAGCAATGACAAAACCTTTCGCAAAAACACCATTTTTGCACTCCAAAAACACAATGAAATCTGGTTTCGGGAATTGCATTTCCGAAACACCAACAAAGAGAAATTTTACAGGAATTAGCATTTGACAAATATGTAAAATTATGATAGAAATGCATCACTGCAAGAAGGCTGAGAATCAAATACAAAGATAACAAACATAGATAACCAAGAGATATATTCCAAAAAAAATGAAGAATATAGATAGTCCTGCACAAATTGAAGGTGAGCAAAAGAATGTTTCTGTTCTCTTTGCTAATATCCCGGAATTTACTGTAACATCAGAAAAATCAGATTCCAGAGAAGTTAAGGATATTAAAGACAAACTTTTCAAGTCTTTTATAGTAATTGTATATAAATATGGAGGTACAGTAGACAAATTCATTGACAACTGTATGTTAGTACTCTTTGGTGCCCAAGTAATGCATGAGGATGATCCAGAACGTGCAATTTATGCTGGCTTAGATATGATGAATGCAATGGAACAATTCAACGAAGAACATGGAACGGAATTTTCTCTTAGTATTGGCATAAACTATGGAACTGTAACAGTTAGAACCGATAGTTTAGATTCAGGCAGAGACTATAAACCCATGGGTGATACTGTCGATTATGCAAAATGTTTAATGGAGATAGCAAAAGATGAAATACTTGTAAGTGAATCTATTTATAAAAGCACTTCATATCTCTTTGAAATGGATATTCGTAAACCGGTAAGTATTAAGAAAAAGCTGGAAATAATTTCACCTTACAGGGTGTTAGGAATGAAGGCAAAACCCGACAGTAAACATAGTACCTCTACCTTCTTCTCTCCTCTTATAGGAAGGGATAAGGAATTTAAGATAATGAATAATGCTTTAAATAGTGTTATAAAGAAAAAGAGTATGGTAATATCAATAAATGGGAAAGCAGGTGTTGGTAAATCCTATCTTATCAGGGAGTTCAAAAAGGTTATTACAGATAAGGTGAACTGGCTGAGTGGCAGATGTCTTTCCTATGGTAAGGATTTTCCTTTCTGGGTATTTTTAGAACAGATCCGCTCATACATCGGGTTACGTGCTTTTGATCTTGAATCGGAATCAAGAAAGAAAGTTGGAGGAAAAGCAGAAAGGCTGTTTAAGGAAAGAAAAGATGAATATCTCCCGTATCTCTGCGTATTCTTATCTATCAAGATACTGGAGCATTTACAAGATAAGGTTAAATATCTTGACCCCAAATCTTTGCGCTTGCAGGAGTTTGTATCTATACAGGCACTCTTCAGGGATATAGCGAAAGATAAACCCTTAATCCTCTATTTTGAAGATATACACTGGATTGACATTGAATCCTTAGAACTATTAAAATTTCTTATCGATGGATTAAAGGACGTTCCCATATTTTTCCTCTTTGAGACAAGACCTGAGCAGGAAGTGGGATCATATAATATCAGAGAATCTATTCAAAAGATATTCAAGAAAAGATATACAAAAATCAGTTTAAAAACTCTAAACGCCAACGATTCAAAAACACTTATTCAAAGTCTATTGCAGACCCCAGGGCTTCCTCGGAATGTATTGTCTCTTATCTTTGAGAAATCAGAAGGCAATCCATTTTATATTGTAGAAATTGTCCGTTCATTCATAGAATCAGGTGTTCTAAAACGGGACAATGGGTCATGGAAGCTTACAAAAGACATCTCTTCATTTAAGATTCCTGATTCAGTCAAAACAGTGATACGAGCAAGGATAGATAATCTTTCCATTGAGGCTCAGGAAGTTCTTGGTATAGCATCGGTCATTGGAAAAAGTTTCATCTACAAGGTTCTTCTCTCGTTAACCAATAGAGACGATCTCAGGAAAATTCTTGATTTCCTTGAGGAAAGGGACTTTATCCAAAGAAAAGATGGAACCTCTGCTGCTTTACAGTTATCATCCGATACAGAATATCTCTTCAGACACATTCTAATAAGGGATGTTGTATATAAGGGCTTACTAAAAAAGAAAAGAAAGGAAATCCATAAGAATGTTGCAAAATGTATGGAGGACAAATTTGGAAAAAGAATAAAGAATCAATATGAAATGATTGCCTATCATTATTATCAAGCAGAGATTTATAAAAAGTCCTATGAATATTATAAAAAAGCAGGTGATGAAGCAAAAAGGCGCTACCGCAACAATATCGCAATAGAATGCTATGCAAAAGCTATAGAGATCCATAAAAAAATATATCAAGAAAATAAAAAAGAAAATCTAGCAGAACTATTTGAAAAAAGAGGTGATATAAGAGAAATAAAAGCAGAATATGATAAAGCAACAAAGGACTATGAGGATGCCTTTAAATATTATAAAAACATAGAGAAGAAATCATTAATAAAAGGAAAAATAGCGACTATTTACCGAGTAAAAGGTGAACCTGAGAGTGCAGTATCCTGTTATGAGGAAGCAATAAACTTGGTGGAGCACATCCCTGAATCACCCGCTTTTTTTGAAATTCTCTCACACTATGAATTCTATCTTGGATCTCTTGAAGCGGATTACTCGGGTAAGGAAAGGATAACAAAACAGATACTTAAAAAAATTGAAAGAACAAAAGATCTCCAGATACGCGGGAGACTACTAAACATTCTTGGTACTATTTTCAGAAGCAATAATAATTATGATAAAGCAATAAAATATTTTAAAGAATCACAATCAACCTATAAAAAATTAAATGATAATGTAAATAGTGGAAGAGCTTTCTATAATATCGGGATTATATATCATACAAAAGGCGAATTAGATACAGCTTTAAAATATTATAAAAAATATCTCTCTTCATTAAAAAAAACAGATGATAAAATAACACTTGGAATAGTATCCTGCAATATTGGAATTCTCTATTGTGATAAAGGAGAAAATGATAATGCTTTAAAGTATTATGAAAGGTACCTTAAAATCTCAGAAAAAATTGGTTACAAGAAAGGAATTGGCGTGGTTTCTAACCTCGTTGGAAATGTTTATTACAGCAAAGGAGAACTTGATACTGCATTGAAGTATTATAATAAATACCTTGTCATATCTGAAGAAATTAGCAATAAATATGGAACTGGAACTGCGTCCTGCAATATCGGGGTTGTCTACCATGACAAAAGTGAATTTGATATTGCATTAAAGTATTTTAAAACCTATCTCAGAATAGCAGAGGAAATGAGATTTAAGAAGGACCAAGGAATTGCTCTTGATAACATCGGAACTACCTATTATAATAAAGGAGAATTTGATACCGCGCTTAAGTATTTCAAAAAGAATCTGACTCTATCAGAGAAGATTGGTTATAAAACTGGAATTGGGATTGCCTGTCTTAATATAGGCGGAGTTTATTTAGAAATTAAAAAATACACTGATGCAAAAGTTTATCTTGAAAGGTCAAAGGAAATCCTGACAGAAATAGGAAACTGGTTCTATTTATCAAAGGTTTTAACCCTTCTTTCAGACTTAAATCATTCACAGAAAAACTATATAAAAGCATTAAGATTTGCAGAAAAAGCCCTTTCTCTTGCAACCGAGATAAGGTCAGAAAAAAGGAATACTTATGCTTTACGGGTATCTGAAAAAACATTTTCAGAAGAAAGGTCTAAACAGGCATTATCTTATATTAAAAAATTTTATCCTATGGAAGAACACAATATGCATTTTAAAAATTCCCGTTCCCTTTATGAATACGCAAAAACTCTTAAAAACTCAGGAAAAGTTAGAAAAAAATATGTAAATGATGCAACAAAAACTTACAAGAAATTAGCAAAGAAGGATGGTATTATAAAAACGAAAAAACCGGGGAAGAAAACAAAAAAAAGTAGCAAAACTTACCCATCCTGTTAGATAAACATCAATAAGGAAATACTATATATATATATCGAATACTCACTGTCATTTCGAGGATAAAACAGGTGAGTCCACTTACGCCAAGGCTTCAGTGGACAAAAGCCCACCGAAGTTTAACGCAGGAGGGGCTTCCAGCCTCACAGAATGACATTTTCAAAAACCCGAATTGCTTCAGCGGTGAAAAATGACTGATAAAAAAGAAACTTTAGGAAAATATCAAATTATTAAGAAACTTGAAGAAACCAACTATGCAATAATCTATTTGGTAAAAGGTCCTGAAGGAAAACTCTTAGTATTAAAAATAGCAAGGAAAAACGATACTGAGTATAATGCATTAATCTCTCGAGAATATGAGATTCTTTCCCAATTCAAACACCCGAATATCGTTTCAGTTTTTGATTTCAGCATTACAAAAGACAAAAGACCATATTTTACACTTGAATACGTTTTAGGAAAACCTATAAATAAACATTTTAAGGGTTTTTCAGAAGAATTCATTTCAGCAATAATACAACTAATCAATGGACTTGGTGCATTCCATAATAAAGGATTTATCCATGGTGATCTGAAACCTGAGAACATTCTCTATAATCCAGATGATAAAAGAGTAATCCTTATTGATTTTGGGTTTGCTGGTATTCCGACACATTCTACCATACTGGCTGGCACCATTGGTTATATGGCACCAGAGGTGATTAAGGGTATTGGTATCGACCAGCAAAGCGACCTTTATTCACTTGGAGTAATAATTTATGAAATTCTATCATGTAAAACATTTAAGAGCGGGTATTCTCCAATAAAAAATATACCTGAAGATATAAATATAATTCATAAACGCCTTGTCTCGAATGAGCCGGCAGTAAGACCAACAATCCCGGAACTTTTTCATGTATTGAGTAAATATTCGAAACCAGCTCACATTGAAGAACCACAATATAAAGTAACATTGCCAAATATGGGATTCATAGAGATACCCGAAGTTGTGGAGAGTTTAGTCTCCGGAAAAGGAAAAGTAATCATAGTTAATGGTAATACCGGTGCTGGTAAGACGAGATTGTTACAGGAAATGAAGTTTAGATATCTAATGAACGGTTACTCAGTACTCTATTTCATTTCAAGAGAGAAAACAAAATTTTATGAATCCATGCAACATTTTACAGGTAGTAAAATAATTGACCTCTCCGAGAAAGAAGATAAATTCCAAATTTATGAAGAGATAATATCCAAACTCAAAGATTTTGCTACAAATAACCATGTCGTCATTATGGTTGATGATCTTGAGTATCTATCCGAATACGATTTATCATTGTTCCGGTATATCGGCTATGGACTAAAGGGAACGAATATTCTATTAATAGGTACCTCAAAATTTAGCGAAAGGGTAAATCGCTTGAGATTTCAAACACTTTCTTTACGACCATTTTCTTCAGTTGAGATAAAAGAATTATTAGAAAAGACATTCTTTGAGATCGAACCAATAAAACATATTCAAACTTCGTATCTTGCCGACTTTTCTGAGTGGTTACACAAACAAAGTGGTGGCAATCCCCTATTTATTGAGGAAATCTTACAGACCCTGTATGAAAATAAAATCATTTTTTACAAGGTTAATAGATGGAAGATTGAGATGAATTTACTGTCTCAAACTACAATACCATCAAAGATAGAGGATTTATTAGAAAGGAGACTTCAAGGACTTGGCTCTCGCGAAATTGAAATATTACAGGTTCTATCTCTTGCTTACCATCCCTTAGAGACTATGATTATTAACTTGATCTATAAATCTCATAATGATATTGAAATTGAGCATTTAAAAAATATTGGCTTATTACACGAAGAAATTAAAAATAATAGGAGGATTGTATACATATCAAATCAGATACTTATCCAATTAATTGTGAAGAGACTGAACAAGAAAGAAAAGGAGTTACTTTCTCGCGCTCTTATCAAGACAATAGAGACAACTGCACAAAAAGATAAAACATATCTACCAATTCTTGCTAACTTATGTAATGGAATTGGTGATAATGACAAGGCATATAAGTATCTTCAATCATCAGCCAAAAATTCAGAGTTAATTTTTGATCACAATGCTGCATTAAATTATTACAAAGCAATGTTGAATTATGAAAAAGAATACCTTCAAAAAAAATATCCAATAACGTTAATAAAAATTGCAGATATCAATCAGCTTAAAGGCGACAATGAAACTGCCCTTGAATATTATAATACAGCGCTGAAATGTCGAAGAAAGGATATAAATACTGTAATATATACAGGCATGGGGCGCGTTTACTCAGAAATGAGAGACTACACCAATGCAGTAAAATTTTTAAGAAAAGCAATGGAACTCCCAAAGAATAAAGAAAGCCAGGATTATATAAAAATAGCAGTCTATTCTTTAATATACTTAGACCAATCAGAAGATATAAACGTTATTCTTAACCAATTATTCCTATCAAAAAAGAAATTTTCCGATACTGAAATATTGGCAGAAACTATGTATTACCAGGCACTCTACGAGTGGCTTAAAGGTAATATTAAACAGGGAATAAAAAAGTCAAAAGAAAATTTACAATTTACAAAAGAGAATAACCTCATGATACAGTATGCATATATTGAACATCTATTAAGTTTTTTATACCAGAAAAAAGGCGATGTAAATCAGGCACAAAAATACTTAAAAGACACAATAAAGAGATTTAAGGAAATGAAACTAATAAATCCACTACTGACCTCATTAAGTAACCTGGGATATTTATACGGTTGTCAGGGTAACTATTCAAAAGCTAATGAAATTTTCAAAAATTCATTTGTGATAGCACAACAAACAAATAATACATCAGTTGAATATTCATCGTCTATAAACATCGGTAATATCAGTGAACGTCTGGGAAGACTTGATGAAGCGATTGATTATTATGAAAAGGCACAGACGATTAATTTCTATGCACCAATGTCACATTATAAACTTGCAATAGTATTATCTAAAAAGGGAGAGATCGAAAAGGCAGAATCTATATTAAAGCAGAAATTGAAGAAAAAAGAGGAACTCTTATACTTCTTTGCAATGGCAATAATTTATCAAACTAAGGGAAAAATCATAGAGGGAAACACCTTCCTTAACAAGGGACTGGAATTGATAGATAGTAGAAAACTGAGATCTGTTACAAGTAGTAAACTATTATTAAGGGCAGCACAATTTTATTATGAAAATGAAGAATATGATAAATCTTTACAATATTCGATAAAGGTAAAAGAATTAGTACACCCTTTAAGCAGAGAATATTCTATTGCTCATGCTTTTATAAAGATCATCAAACACAACCTCAGGGAAACCAATATACTCGACATAACACAGGAAAAAGACAGGTTAAAAGAGATTGGCTGTATTTTTGACTATACATATCTTAAGAAATTAGAGATTAAATCCTTAATACTGAGAGGAATAAAACCAGATGAAATAGGACATATTGCAGAAGAATTACAAACCATCAAAGAAATCTTTTCATCATTTGAGGCAGAAATAGAACGCAAGAGAGTTGAGACTATTCAGATAAATTTACTTCCAAGTATTACAAAGCATTTTGTAAAATCAGTTATCTCGTATGAATACGTCAAAACATTCTCAAGACTTGCAGAACTTATCAATGTCCATCTTGGAGACGAGGATTTTATCCAGAATATACTTGATCTGATAATCCAAACAACTAAAGCAGAACGCGGTGCCTTATTTCTTAAAACAGCCAGAGGAATGAAATTGTGTGTTGGAAGGGATATTGACAAAACAACAATAAAGGATGCACGAGAACTTTCCAGAACTGTGATTAAACAAATAGAAAAGAATAAAATCATCTTTACTCAGGATGCACTGTCTGACCCCAATTTTCAAATAAAAAAGAGTGTAATGTTAAATAAAATTCGCTCTTTATTGTGTATTCCCCTTGTAGTTTCTGAAAATATAATCGGCGCATTATATCTTGATTCAAGAATTGCAGGCGGATTATTTGGGCTTCAGGATAAAGATTTTCTCTTAACAGTATCACGTATTCTTGCTTCAGTAATAGAAAAATCTATGGTATTTCATACATTAGCTGAGGAAAATATCCTTCTAAAGAGCAAGATGATCGAAGAAATTGGCACGGGTTATATTATTGGGAAATCTGCACCTATGAAAAAGGTGTACCAATTAATTGACAGTGTTGGACAGACGAATTCACCTGTTCTTATATTAGGTGAAACTGGTACTGGTAAAGGTATGCTTGCCCGATTAATCCACTTGAAGAGTAAGAGAAAAAATAATAAGTTTCATACGATCAATTGTGGTACAATTCCTGAAACCCTTTTAGAATCAGAACTTTTTGGTCATAAAAAAGGATCATTTACCGGTGCGATAAATGATAAAAAAGGATTATTAGAAGAGGCACAAGGCGGTACTGTTTTCTTAGACGAAATTACTAATACCAGCCCTTCATTTCAGGCAAAACTCCTTGAGGCAGTTGAAGAGAAGATAATTCGACGTGTGGGTGAGACCCAAACCCGAAAAATTGATGTTCGGTTCTTATTTGCCACTAATAAAGACCTTGAAATTGAGGTGGAAGAGGATAGATTCAGAAAAGACCTGTTCTATCGTATCAATGTCTTTAGTATTGAGGTCCCAACATTAAGAGAAAGGGTAAGTGATATTCCAGTACTTGCTAACTTCTTCTCAAATAGATGCGCTAAAGAGATAAATAAAACTATTAAAGGGTTTACACCCGAAGCAATGCAAAGTCTAAAAGAATACTTGTGGCAAGGTAATGTTAGAGAACTGCAAAATGTTATTGAACGGGCAGTTATAATAACAAAGGGGCAGTTAATTACCACCCGGGATTTGGGTTTTGAAAAAATAAAAGACTCTGAAACCATATCTTTAAAAGAGATAAAAAAAGAGGCAATAATCGAGGCATTAAATGCAACAGGCTGGAGTATAAAAAA
>JAGMEZ010000302.1 GCA_023127905.1 Caldifarciminota bacterium | reverse complement strand
ACTCAGTGTCGATGACTTTGCGGTGAAATGCTGTTTCACTTTTTCCTTATCCCACACACCTTCTCCCCCTTGAAGCCTACCTACGTCAAGACTTCGGCAGGTTCAAGTCCGCCGTAGCTTTAGCGCAGGAGGAGGGGAGAAGAAAAGAGGGGGTGAAAAGATTATTCACCCTCACCTCATTCCTCTCCCTTCAAGGGAGAGGAAGTGTAAGGTATGAAATATTTTATATAGGAGACGAGTACTTCGGCTTCGCTCAGCACGAGCTAACCTTCAATTCCTTCGAAGAGTTTCGCAACTTTTTCTATGAGAAGGACACGGGGATTTACGTGAGAAAGACAGTGGAATTGGCGGTAACTATCTGATTTTACTTAACTTCTGCATTTTCTTCCAAATGAGTGAAATGTCTCCTGCAAAAGGATAATTCTAATTAGTATTCCCTGAATTTAACAAGATAAACGTCATAGTGACTGTGAGTAAATGAATCAGTCTGACCTACAATCACAAAAGAACCATCGTATGTGGTTGTGATTGAGTTTGCCCAATCAAAGCCGTCCCCTCCATATCTCTTTGTCCAGATTGATAAGCCGCCAGCATCTGTCCTCACCAAATATGCATCAGTATTCCATCTCTCAGTTGATTCAGCGGCTCCTGCAATGATGTAGCCACCGTCTTGTGCCTCTACGAATGAAAAAGCGCACTGATAGAATCCAGGTCCATCATAATCTTGGCTCCATAGTATATCACCATTGGAATTTACTTTGATTAGATAGAGGTATGTTCCGCACAGCACGTAGGTATTATCGGAAACCTCCTTTGCCGACCAGATTCCACCCTGTCCGTAGACCTTTGTCCATATTGTATCACCATTAGAATCGGTTTTTACCAGATAAGCTTCTCCATATTGGGTGAAAGAGCCTGAATATCCTGCAACAAGATATCCTCCATCGGATGTTTGATAAACTGATCGTGCTTTGTCAGTGCATGATCCGCCATATGTTCTTGTCCAAAGTGTATCACCATATTCATCGGTTTTTATCAGCAAAAAATCAGCTGAACTCTCAAAGGACCAGATTTCTCCAGCAATAATGAATCCGCCATCGAGAGTTTGTTGAACAGTACGCGCCATTCCACCGTCACCAATTTCATATGTTTTGAACCACAGCAAGGTGCCAACTGCATCTGTCTTCATGAGAATAGGATTACACATTCCAGAGGTTTGCTGAATACCCGCAATGACAAAACCGCCATCAGAAGCTTCGATTACTGAATATCCAACATTATATCCTGAATTGCAATATTCCCTTGTCCATAGGGTATCGCCATCACATTTGAGTCGAATTAGGTAAATACTGCTATTATCCATTAGCGTGGTCATTTTGGAGCCAGTCACGATATATCCATAATCTCTTGTCTCATTTATACAATATGCTGCGTCATTAAAGTTTCCCCCGTAGGTTCTAATCCATACTCTGCTCGCACCATGTCCTGATGGACCAGATGGATTTCTGCAGGAATTGATCAAAATGACTGTTGCAACCAGTGCGATGAGATTTCTGTAACTCAAGGCTGTCATATTATCTCCATTTGTATGAAAATTCCATTTTTCAAGAATAGATTCATTAATAAAACGTAAATTATTAGATAATGTTCCTCAAGTGTTTCATCCTCACCTTACCTTCACCACTTTCCCGACAGGTTTGCCGTTGAGTTTCAGGAAGTAGATGCCGGGGGGGACCACATTCCCAACCTCATCCCTGCCATCCCATGTGGCTCCAAGGATAAAGGATGAAGGATAAAGGATAAAGTCCCGTACCCGCCGCCCAGAAACGTCGTAGATTTGCAGTTCCATGTCCTTTGCAGTCTGCTCTTTGCTGGAAAGGTGGATTGAGGTGGAGGTGATGAAAGGATTAGGATAGATTTCCAATCTTGTTTTTTGTTTATTACTTCCTGATTCTTCAACTCCAACCTGTGCGTATTTGATAGTCGCATAATCATACTCAGTACCTGAACCCACACTCTCTCCTGTGACATAGATGTTGCCCGAGTTAT
>JAGMEZ010000301.1 GCA_023127905.1 Caldifarciminota bacterium | reverse complement strand
AATACACTTCCTGGTGGTCTTGCTACTACTGGGTATGATGATGAAGGGGTGAAATGCCAGAAATGGAATATTATTAAGGATGGTATTCTTGTTGATTATAGTTCGACAAGGGAGGTTGCTCCATTAATAGGAGAAAATAGGAGTCGAGGATCTGCACGTGCAGATGCATACTATAGTTTTCCGATTAATCGTATACCAAATCTATATCTTGCACCAGGTGATAAAGATATATCGCCCGAAGAACTAATGTCAAAAGTGCGCAATGGAATATATATAGAAGGCAGGGGTAGTTTTTCTATAGATCAGAGGAGGTTGAATTTTCAATTTGGTGGTGACCTTTTCTATGAGATCAGAAAGGGAAAAAAAGGTAAAATGCTGCGGGATGTAATTTATCACTCAATTACACCTGATTTTTGGGGAAGTCTTGATGGTTTATCAGATGAAAGATACTGGGAACCAAGAGGAATATTTTACTGCGGTAAAGGTGAACCCTCACAGCGTGGACAGATGACAAATGGTGCTCCGTATGCACTTTTTAGAAATATAGATGTGAAAAGTGGGAAAAAATGAAAATAGATAAGTCAATAATAGATTTATTGATGAAGCACAAGGAGTGTGACAATGTTATTATCCATTATAAAAGAGTTAATTCCAATCTCAGTCGATTCGGAGAAAACAGGATTACACAGAATATGTCGAAGAAGATTGAAGAAATGACTATTAAAGCAATCAAGAAGGAAAGAGTAGGCTCAGCTGTTACAACAAATGTTAATAAGAATTCGTTACTAAAGACATTGAAAATTGCAGAGAGCATTGCTTCAACAATGCCAAGTGATCCGGAATTCATGCCTCCCCTACAACCTTGTAAATGTAAAAATGTGAATAGAGAGGTTGAAGCCACTGCAAGAATAACACCTCTTATGAAGGCAAAGCAGATTTCCAAGATAGTTGAAAGAGCAAAAAGGAAGAATGCATTAGCAGCAGGATATTTTTACAATACAAAAACAACAATATCCATATTGAATACAAGAGGATTCTTCTGTAGTCATACTCTCACAAATGCTGAATTCTCTATTACTGTTTCAGTTGATGGATCGAGTGGATTTGCTGTTGCATCTGATGAAGATATCAGAAAGATAGACACAAACAGGCTTTTTGGGACTGCTTTACGAAAATCAGAGATAGGTATAAACCCCGTTGAGATAGCCCCGGGTGACTATCCTGTTCTCCTTGAACCTATTGCATTTGGAAGTTTAATGTGGTATTTGAATATTTTCATGGATAAAAGGACGGCTGACGAAGGTTGGAGTTTTTTTTCCGGGAAAGAAGGGAAAAAGATTGCATCTTCGAAAATCACATTATTTTCAGATCCTACTAATGCTCAAAACCCTGGTTTTCCTTTTGATATTGAAAACGGAGGATTACCATTAGAGAAGCAGATCTGGATAAAAAATGGTGTGCTTAATAAGTTATGGACTACGAGATACTGGGCAAAGAA
>JAGMEZ010000300.1 GCA_023127905.1 Caldifarciminota bacterium | reverse complement strand
GGGGTTATAGGAAACCCCTCCTACAGAAAGATAAATGATTGATATTTCTATTATTATTGTAACATATAACAGCGAAGAAGATATCAAAGGGTGTCTTGATTCATTGTTGACTGAGGAATCGACAAGAAATGAGATTATTGTTGTGGATAATGCATCGAAGGATCATACTTTGGATATCATCGGGCAATATAAAAGAAGGATAACTCTTGTAGAATGTAAGGAAAATTTTGGTTATGCACAGGCGAATAATATAGGATTCAAGAAATCAACAGGAAAGTATGTGTTCCTGCTTAATCCTGATACAGTAGTTATTGGGGGAAGTTTAAGAAAGCTATTTGATTATATGGAGATGAATCAGGATGTTATTCTTTTGGCACCATTGGTCCTTAATCCTGATGGTTCTGTTCAATCATCCTTGAGAAGATTTCCTGATTACAGGACACTTTTTTTTGAACTTATCGGTTTATCAAGGATTTTTCCCTCATCAAGAATTTTTAATAGATGGAGAATTCCTGATTTTAATTATAAAGAAATCAAGGATGTTGAACAACCAATGGGGGCTGCACTCTTTGTGAGAAAGTCATTTTTCACCGATGAATTTATGGACCTGAGGTTTTCAATGTTTTTTAACGATGTTGATCTTTGTACGAGGGTGAAAGAAGGCAAAGGAAGGATAGTATTTTTTTCAGATGCTTCAGTTATTCATTCACGGGGAAAAAGTACAGCAAGAGTGAAAGAAAAGATGATTCCCCTGCATTCAAAAGGGTTAATTCTATATTTTCTCAAAAACAGAAAATCTCTTCTTGATAAGATACTCCTTTATCTCTTTTTACCTGGAATTATAATCAATACAATACTGAGGGTTCTATTACTAAGATTTTTCAGTAAAGATTTTTAACTCGAATGATGTAGGGTTTTTTTAAAAAATAAATCTTGACAATCGTAAATTATGGACTTATTATAATAGTAACATTTGAAATTTTAAAAAGTAGTGACGATATTCTTGAATAATTATTGAGGGGGTTTTATGAATAAATTCTTTATGATTGTTTTAAGTCTTTTCCTTCTTCTGGGACAGATTTGGGCACAGGGTTTAACAGTAACAAGTCCAAACGGAGGTGAGGAATGGGTTGTCGGTAATAAGCATCCAATCCACTGGGATTGGTCGGGTTCTATTACTTCTGTCAGGCTTGAGTATTCAACGGATGGTGGTACTAACTGGATGCTTATTGCGTCAACGACGCAGAACGACGGTGATTATTTGTGGACGATTTCCAACACTATATCAGGGAACTGTTTTGTGAAGGTCTCAGATGTATCATCTCCCGAAATCAATGATATTAGTGATGGGAGTTTCTCTATAATGAGACAATCAATAGATATAAAAAAGCCTGATGGTGGAGAAGTATTGAGGATAGGGGAAGATTATCCAATTCATTGGGATTGGACGGGAGGTTTTACTTCCGTAAAGATAGAATATTCAACCAATAGTGGTAGTTCCTGGAACACCATCATTGCAAGCACCCAGAACGACGGTGATCACTACTGGCAAATACCAAATGCAGCCTCCACTATGTGTAGAATTAAGATTACAAATACCAATGACCCTGATTGTTTTAACATCAGTGATAATGATTTTACAATTGCAAATAATACGATTTCGGTTATCAAACCCGATGGTGGTGAATCATATACAACTGGACAGATCTATCCAATCTATTGGGACTGGACAGGAAGCTTTACTTCTGTAAAGATAGAATATTCAACCGACGGTGGTTCAACCTGGAATTTAGTTGTAACTTCTACAACGAACGATGGGAGTCACAAATGGACTATTCCCAATACACCCTCGACTAATTGCCGGATAAAGATTACAAATACAAGCGACCCAAACTGTTTTGATATAAGCGATAATGATTTTTCTATCCTGTCTACAGGACTGCAGTTGGTCTGTCCGGATGGTGGCGAAAACTATGTTGTGGGCGATGTATGTCCAATTCACTGGAATTGGCTTGGAACCATAAGTTCGGTAAAACTTGAATACTCAACAGATGGTGGCACAACCTGGAATACTATTATAAATTCTACAACAAATGATGGAGATTATGTTTGGACAATACCCTACATTTCTTCGAACCAATGTCGAGTGAAGGTTACAAATCTTGTTGACCCTAATTGCTCGGATATGAGCAGCGCAGATTTCACGATTGTAATACCTTCCTTTATTATATTTGACCCGGACAGTACAAAGTCTCTGGTGGCTGGAGAAACCTACCCCATCCATTGGAACTGGAGAGGAACTGTCAGTAATGTAAAATTGGAACTATGGTATAAGGTTGCGACAGGGGTTGAATGGTGGACCATTACATCAAATACAGTCAACGATGGTAGCCACTATTTTAGTATCCCTTATTTTATATCCGACTCCTGCGGTATAAAGATAACAAACAATGGTGATGCCAACTGTTATGTATTGAGTCAGGTATTCAAGATTGTAAGACCAACCATAAATGTAATCCATCCCAATGGAGGAGAGAATATCATTGAGGGAGATAATATGGAGATTATCTGGGATTGGAATGGCAATTTCTCTACCGTTATGCTCCAGTATTCAATCGATGAAGGAATGAATTGGCAGACGATAACAACCAGTACAACCAATGATGGAAGTTACAACTGGACTGTGCCAAGTGGAGTATGGTCTACCTGTCTTATTAAGATCATAAATACTGCTGACATTGATTGCTTTGATGTGAGCGATGCAAGTTTTAATATTGTTGACGCCACAATATATGTAAGAAGACCAGCACTAGGAGACTCCTTCTTCATAGAGCGTAAGCATCCGATATACTGGAGATGGACAGGTGGTTTTCCTACTGTTAGAATTCGGTATTCAACAGACGGTGGTGGTTCATGGCAGAATGTGGTAGCTTCTACAAATAATACTGGTTATTATGTCTGGACCTGTGATACAATTGTCTCAAATAATGCACAAATTATGGTGGTAAGTAATCAGAATACGGGTGTCTTTGATATAAGTAACCCCTTTACTATTGCTGATACCTCTTCTCTTACCCAATCCCTCCGTATTCTTGCGCCAGTTACAGGCGATTCCTTTCCGGTCGGAGGTAAATGTTGTATTACCTGGCACAGTGTAAATTTCGCATCTCCAAACCAGGTAAGTCTGTACTACTCAATTGATGGCGGACCCTGGATTGGCATTGCGACCGTTCCAAATGGTCAACATAAATATGAATGGACAGTTCCCAATTATGTAACTGATAATTGCAGGATATTGGCAGAGGATGTCAACGGAACTGCCTCTGATATAAGTGACAATTTCTCAATCGTTCTTCAGGAGATAGAAATCAAATCTCCAACATCAATAAAAGAGTGGATGGTTGGAAGGAAATATTTCATCCTCTGGAATTGGACCGGTGATTTTAATAATGCAGTTATTGATTACTCTTATAATGGAGGAAGTGATTGGGTCAATATAGCATCACCTACTGCCAATGATGGTGTGTATGAATGGACAGTTCCTAATAGTCCTTCTACTCAGTGTCTTATCCGGATAAGGAACCAAGAGAATGGAAATGTTGTTACAATAAGCGATACATTTACAATAAAACCACAGACGATAGAAATTAGTTATCCAGTCGCGAGTGATAGTTTTATCGTGGGGAGGAAATATTACATTACATGGGATTACACAGGTGTTTTCTCCTCTGTGAACATAGAATATTCAATCGATGGAGGGTCAAGCTGGATACCCATTGCCACATCGGTTACAAATAATCAATATTACCAGTGGACAATTCCTAATACACCGAGTAATCTTACTGTTGTCAGGGTGATAAACTCTGCGAATCTTGCTGTCTATGGACTTAGTGATACATTCTTGCTCGTTCCCCAAACAGTAACTGTGACCTCCCCTGTATTAAATGACCAATGGGTTATTGGAAGAAAATATTATATAACCTGGTGGTATACAGGTGTAATCTCAAATGTGAAGATTGAATACTCTTATGATAATGGCAGTTCGTGGAATCCAATAATAGAGAATACAAGCAATTCTTCTAAATATGAGTGGACCATACCAAATACACCCTCGGATAGCTGTCTTGTTAAGGTGTCAAATCATGATAATTTGAATGTTTTCGATACAGGTGAATTGTTTAGAATACCATTACAGACCATCGAGATAACATCACCAAAGACAAATGACGCTCTTATCTCCGGTAGAAAATACTATATCACCTGGAAATGGACTGGGACATTTTCACATGTTGACATTGAATATTCTGTTGATAACGGCAACAACTGGAGCTATATCCAGACAAATGCTACGAACAATGGAAGTTATGAATGGACAATCCCTACTGCGAATTCTGACAGTTGTTTGGTGAGAATGACAAATCCACAAAATCCAAGTGTATATAATATAAGTGAAATGTTTTCAATTCTTCCTCAGGGAATCACTGTCACTTCTCCCATCTTCAGTGATACATTAATTGCTGGAAGAAAATATTATATAACCTGGAGAACAAAGGGTTCCTTTAGTTATGCTGATTTATGGTATTCCCTTGATGGTGGACAGAATTGGATCGTTATTGCAACCAATGTTACTAATAATGGTCGCTATGAATGGACTCTTCCTGAAGCACCCTCAGATCTTGCTGGTATAAAGATCGGTAACAATTCACAACCCTCTGTTTTTGCCACAAGTGATACATTTAATATCTCCCCTCCAATTGTTGATATTACATCACCTGCATTTGGTAATTTATGGTTTAGTGATAGAAAGTATTATATAACCTGGAATTGTCTGGGAGGTATACAACAGGTTAATCTATTTTATTCATTGAATGGGGGTACTGATTGGGATCAGATCGTGGCTAATCAGCAGAATCAGGGTAATTATGAATGGACAATCGCCTCCGGAATCTCATCTGAGGATTGCCGAGTGAAATTAGAGAGCAGCGCAAACTCTGCTATCTCTTATACAAGTGATTCGTTTGCAATTGCTTTGCAGGGGATTGAAGAGGAATTTCTGCAAGATCAATTACCAAAGGAATTTGCCCTGCAAGGATTTTTACCCAATCCATTCATAGGAAGGGGATATGTTAAACTGGCATTACCTACAGATTCCAAAATAAGGCTTTTGGTTTACGATGTCAGTGGAAGACTCGTAAATAAAGTTTTTGAGGGTAATGTAAAAGCAGGTTTTCATTCCTTTATCTTCAACGGTAAGAATATTTCTGGAAGGAATTTACCTGGGGGTGTTTACTTCCTGAGATTTGAGGCAAGTAACAAAGAAAGAAAAATCTACGATTGTACAGTAAAGATTCTGAAAATGAGAAAATAGTAAGAAACTTCTTGCCCCATTTTTTGAAAAAATTAACTGACGGGACTACGACTACGGGGTCAACCTGGCCCCGTCGACCGTCCTACCTAAAGGATATAAAAAAGGAGGAATTGAGGAATCTCTAAAATTTCTTCTTTATTTAACAGTAAACTCGATACTGTTGGATAAGTTTTTATCTTTCTCGGAGACTACTTTTAAGGTATAGTTGCCGGGTTTTATCTGCCATAGAAAAGTATGGTCTATATAGGTAGTTCGTAAAAAGTCTCCATTTAAGAACCATTTTACTCTTTCTTCCTTATTTGAACTTTTATGTTCAAATTTGATGGATTGATATTCTGGTGAGAGGTTTGAAAGCCTATGATAGACAGCCCCATCTTTGGGATTGGAGATAGTAAATTCTTGTTGTTGAAAATGTTCCACCGGCAGTATTTCTATCCCAATCTCTTCTGCCCATTCTCGATACCTTGCAGGCAAAACGGTAAAGACCTCTTTCCCATAATGTATATGCATATTACAACTATCTTTTTCATAGGAGAGCAAATCTCTCTCCGGGATAATCTCTTCGATAATTGATTGGCAGTTTTGGGTTGGTCTTTTACCTGAAAGGGGACAGATTGGCACTTTAACAAGGTCATCTGGCAAAGGAAACTTTTCGGGCCATTTTTTATCATTGTATAACATTTGCATAATATTGGCGAATATAGGTCCAGCACCTGATATCCCTGATACCTTTTGCATGGGAGAGTGGTCAAAATTTCCTACCCAGATACCTAATGTATAGTCTCTTGTAAAACCAACGGTCCAGTTGTCGCAGAAACGGAAGGATGTACCCGTCTTTACCCCACATTGAAAAGGCAAATTTAAGACAGAATTGAATCCAAATTCTGATGTTCGGGCAAATTTATCACTCAAAATATCTGCAATTAAATAATTTAATGCTGGGGTGGAGATAGTTTTTCCTTCAAAGGATTCAGACTGTTTTTCCCCATTTATTGTCAATACATCTTTTACTGGAATAAAACTTCCCATCCTTGCCAGGCACATATATGCTCTTGTCAATTCATACAGGGTCACTTCACCCCCTCCGAGCACTAGACCAATTCCATAATAATCCGCATCTCTGTCCAGCGAATAAAATTCGTATTCATTAAGTCGGGTTAAAAATTTACCTACGCCGATTTTAGCCAGAACCTTCACAGCGGGGACATTGAGGGAATTGGCGAGTGCCTCTCTTAGCCTCATAGGACCATGAAACTCATCTGAATAATTTTTAGGACTGTATATACCCTTTGGCATTCGATAGTAGGTAGGTATGTCAGAGATAACAGTTGTAGGATTAAACCCTTCTTCCATTGCCAGCAGATATAGAAATGGCTTTAATGTTGAACCTGGCTGTCTGGTGGAACTCACACCGTTATTCTCACCTTCATTCTCTTTATTAAAATAATCCGCAGAGCCTACATAAGCCAATATCTCTCCCGTATGATTATCGAATAGTATGACAGCAGCGTTGGTAACATTAAACCGCTTTAATCTAAATATAACTTTGCTTACCTGTTCTTTTACCATTTTTTGCAATTTACAATCGATGGTTGTCCTTACCTTTTGTGCATCTTTTTGCAGAATGTGCATCAGGCGAAAGACGAAATGTGGTGCCAAAAAGGATGAAATCTGAGGTTTGAGCAAGACATACTCTTTCAAAACTCCTTCAATTCGTTCTTTTGGAATCAATCCCTGTTTATTCATTTTTTCAAGTACATATCTCTGCCGTTTTTTTATTTCTTTTAAATTGTGATATGGATTAAGTTTATTAGGAGAATTGGGAATGGATGCTAAAAAAGTAGCTTGTGCAAGGGTTAAATCTGATGATGGTATACCGAAGTAAGCCTTTGCAGCACCCTCTACACCATAGAGATTGCCTCCCATAGGGAGCCGATTTATATATTCTTCTAAAATGGATTTTTTATCCATTCCAGCCTCTAACCTGTAAGCAAAATATGCTTCTTTGACCTTTTTCATCACTGTTCTTTCACCAGGTTTGATCAACCTTGCCAGCTGGAGTGTAATAGTAGAAGCACCCGAAACAACTTTTTTCGATTTGAGATTCTGATAAATAGCCCTTAAAACAGCTCTGTAATCCACACCTTTATGTTGGTAGAAATCTTTATCCTCAGATGCAATGATTGCATCCAGAAAGTATGGCGATATTTCATCAATACTCACCTCAACAGACCGTGTAGAATTTTGTGAAAGCACTTCCTGGAGCAAATTTCCATACCTGTCATAGAATTTCACCGAATGAAAGCTCTCTCGTTCTATATCACTTTTTTTGATAGGAAACAGATACGGGGTTAAACGGAATCCCAATCCAAAGACAAAGAATCCACAAACAATAACTATTAATGATTTTTTCCAATTCATTTTGACACAGATATAAATCCTTCGGCACTCGTCCCGAATTGTTCTGGTTCATACATCAAAAACACCCTGGCACCTGGCCATAAGAATATGCCAGAAGTCGTTGCCCGTAAGAGATATCTATATTTATATATTCCTGGTCTAATAGCATCGGCAAAGAGCCCGACTCGGTCGTCCCGCAGTTCTGTATGGTTTATAGGATTACCCCAGTAACCTCTTGCGTAATCATAACCCCGATGTACCCTCTCATAAGAATCTGCTTGATACCTCGTGGAGGTAGTTTTCAAAGAGGCATCTATTGCCTCTAATCCTGCAGGAATTGGTTCATCGATGACTAAATGATAGCCTGTCTGAGAAACCGAAAATTCCAACTCTACCTCTAAGACATCCCCAGCATTAATTTCAACCTGCCTAGGTGGTTCTTTCTCATACTTCACTATAATCCTCCCAGTCTCTTTGTTTCTAACCGTTCTCTTAATAGAAAACCCCTCCATTCGAGCTGCTTGAGGTCCTTTTAACCGATAAGAGTAAGAAAGTGTATAGTACAAAAATCCACTACCTTTCTTGGATATTTCTATATTATTCAACCCTTTTGGGAGCTTTAATGTTGGTATAAATTTTTCGCAGGGTTTATATGTGTAGCCTTTAAATAGATGTTTTAGCACCTCTTCTCCTGCGATGAATATTTTGGCTGTATAATTGGGTGGTTTAGCCTCTCTTTTTAAAGAGATTTCTACCAGTCCATCTATTGCCATGGCATTCTCGTAAGTATTTCTCCATCTCCCATTCTTTCTCGCATTTAAGATATATCTTGCCATTTTTGCTATATATTCACTTTCGGGCTCCATTTCCAAGAATAGTTTGATAGCTTCTGAAGTGGTTATTGTCGGTGAATACATAAAAAGCCATGAGGGGGGGAGTTCTTTTGGGGATTCAAAATGGGCTGTCTGAGCGGTGATGAACATACCATTTTTAATCTCTTTAAGTAGTTTATACGCCTCTTTTTTCCAATTTGGCGATTGGAAGAGCAGGTATGCAAGACTTATCTGTGCCCCATAACTCAATTCATTTCTACGGTTAAAGTATTCCTCAAAATAGGTCTCATCTTTGCGACCCAGATAATGCATCCCCATAAGAATATTTATCCTGTACTCTGCAAGTTCTTTCCATGTGTAAAGTGGATAGCAAGGATTTCTCAATGTCCTATCGAGAAAGTTCAATAATTTATCTTCATTCTCTTTTGGAATTTTATAACCGAGTTCACTACTCCTTTTAAAAAGATACGCCACATAAGGGGAAAGATAACAGTCAGATTCCCAACTTGTAGGCCAGAATTTGAATCCTCCATCGGTATTCTGCATAAGTAGAACTTTTCTGATGTTCGCTTTTATTACCTTATCTACTGGCTTAACCGCCTGTAAAGAGAATCCATATTTATCCGATAAAAACTTCAATTGGATGAGGGCTAACAGCCTGCTCAAAGTCTGTTCCAGACAGCCATAAGGATAGTTGACTAAATATTTAGCCCCTTCACCAATATTGGTCAATGCCGTACTAGAAAGAAGTATGTTTAATCCCCCTGTATCCTTTCTAATCGTATCGTCGAGTTTAATCTGCTGTCTTGACTTATCTTTTGTCTCTCCAACCGCCACAACGGTTTCTGTTGCTAAGAGGTCCTGAACCCCAAATAGTATTTGCAAGGCATCCGACTCTTTGAGTTTTTTGCCATCATAGATACCGTTAAAGTAGGCGGTAAATTTGAGTGTAGATTTACCAACTCCCTTTGCACTAAATGGAAAGAGCACAGTCTTTGACTCTCCCACTTTTATATGCACACCTTTCTTCTCCATTTCATTCTTTTTGAAAATCAGCGAATTGCCTGAGATATCTGCTTTTACATCCACTTCTCCACTCGCTTCTGTAAGATTAGTTACGGCTACACCAGAGAAAAATTCGTCCCCAATTCTGGCAAATCTTGGGAAAACTGGTCTTAGTATAAAAGGTTGGGTAACGACTACTTTTTTGTCTCCATAACCAAACAAATTCTCCTCTCCTACCGCTACTACCATAATTTTCCAAGTGGTAAGATTATCGGGAACTTTGAAACTGAAACTGACCTTTCCATTCTCATCAGTAATTAAATTAGGGTTATAATATGCAAGTTTCAGAAATTTCTTTCTTACCCTTGTACCGGCAATTTCTCCCATCAATCCACCCCCATAGCCGGTACCTTTTTGCAGTAGTTCTTCTTCCGTGATGATGAACGGGCGATTATCATTTACTCTAACCGATAGACCTCTATGACTATATACAATTTTGACCAGGTCAGGTGGGGTATAGCCAGTCAAGGATAACACCGCTTCATCAACAACCATAACGGTCAATTCACTCCTGTGTCCCTTTTTATGTGAGCGTGTAACCTTTATATCTACATTTAACTTTTCAGATGGTCTCAATTTTTCCCGAGATGGTTTAATTGCAACATCGAGATATTTATCAGATGTAGAGACGTTGAATTGGGCAAACCCAATCTTTTCAAGGTGCTTTCCCTTCTCCTCTTCCACTGGAACGATGGGTTCTCCTAACCGATAAAGGACTGCACCTACATAAGCATTTGGCAGCATGTCTTCGGTTATCTGGAAACGATAAGTGTATCCACTACCTTTGATTCTTTTCGTATCTTGTAAGAATATCCTTTCACGGCATACGGTGAAGAAGAGTTCTGCCTCAGGAAAAGGTGATTTTATAAAAACTACTGCAGAATCTCCCATCTTATACTCTTTTTTATCCAGAATAATTTCCAATTTATCTTCTCCTGTCTCTTCCCAGGGGACATAATCCTCCCCAGCGACCCAGAGTGCGGTTGCAGCAGCCGTTCCACTATCTGGCTTTTTCTTCAACTCGGCAAGAACAATAAAAGAACCTGCTTCATCAGGTGTCAATGTGACTTCTACAGGTTTCTTACTACTCATTATCTCTTTTGTCTGGACAACCTTCTTAACCACCGTGTGTTCAATCCTGAACTTACCATCAGGTCCTTCTGTCTTTACAGAATGGTATTCTCTTTTTATCAATTTTACATTGATAGGGATGTTGGTTAAAACTTTACCTTCTGGCGAACAGACTATTACAGAAACTTTAACACTACTCTTCTTTGCTACGATCCAATCAGAAAGTTTTATCCCGATGAGACGATTATCAGGAAGTAGCGTGAGGCTTTTATTGGCAGAAGATGTCTGTTTTGAGACATCCTCTACTTCCACATCGCAATGATAGGTAATTGGATAGGGAACATCGTCTCTGCGCAATCTTATAATTTTAGATCCATTACCTCTTTTATTGAGATTGATAGTCTTTCTAAGATATCTGCCGCTGAGGGAGACTTTTTTCTTATCTAAATATCTAGGCAAACCGAAAGAAAAGTCTTCCCACCCTTTTGGTCTAAAATAGGTGCGTCTTCGTGTAATGTTAAGAGTGGATTTTGCTCCTGACATTGGTGCTCCAAAATAGTATTTTCCCTCCCATGAAATCAGAATTCGTTCTTTTGGCAGGGCTACTTTCTTATCTACATCCATAGTGACCTCAAACTCTGGCACTCTGAATTCAGCTAATCGGAACCCACCATGGAATCTTAAACCATCATAGGGAGTCTCAGCAACCACCCGATAGTATCCCAATGTCTGTCCATTTTTGGTAGGTATATCAAAATTGAAGGTTCCAAACTCGTTCACCTTGACCTTGCCAATCTCCTTTTCTGCTCCATTAGGGTCATAAAGTTTTATCTTGTACTCCAACCCTTTCCCATTTAGAAGTTTTCCGTAAAGAAGGTATCGGGACACGCCCTTCATTTTAACCGTATCACCTGGACGGTACAGGTTCTGGTCTGAAAAGATGGTCCCACGAGAGATGGGGCGCTCTGCTTCCCAATCAGTCGATACACCGAAACTCCATATAGAAGGATATCCACTGCGTTGTGTCTGAAGGAATGTCCAGTCCTCTCCTTTTTCCGCTATAATGAGCAACCTCGGCGGTTCAGCAAATCCGAATCGCTCCTGGTCATAGAGAATATCATCCGGGTCTGCTTCTGGTGGATAAAGTTCGTTTAAAATTTTGCTTCTTATCCTCCTTTTAGTACATCTGGCAATCTCTTTGGCTGATAATGTTAATAGACCATTGGAATCCGTCATACCTTCAAAGCAAGGGCGGATCTTTTTTATATGGGTATCAGTAATCAAGTCCCAAATCTTCTCTAATCTTGGCAGGTCGTCCTCACGATAGATTCTAACCTTTGCTTTAGGGATGGGCAGACCATCGGTAAGTTGATTGAGTTTAATAACCCCACATGTAGGTAGAAACTGGGTATAGATACCGATATTTGTTCTCAAGATGAGACCATTAAATTTTATAGGATGGGTGTAACATGGAACTGTGGGGGAGCGAAAGGCATATGCTACGACCCCATATTTCCCCCCTCTAAGATAGGGTTTGAGGTCGAAATATTTTTTACCTACACCAATGTCACTCAATTCAATATCAGTTTTTATCTCTTCACTTTTTATCTCAGAGATAAGTTTGTTTATCATATAATAATAATCTAATCTTTCGCGCAACAGAACATCCTTGGGTCTCAAACGCAGGAGTTTGTAAAAGACGGTATTTATATTGACGGTTTTTATCCCGAGTGTAGGTTCTATATTAGGGGTAATAATCTGGTAACCGCTCGGACCCCACATCTTTGGAGTAAGATCTCCAGTAGTAAATGTAACATCCTGCGGATTTTCTATCTTTTGATCATATACATCTTTCAAACCCTGTTTCAAAGTAACCGTATATGTGGTCTTGGGTTCCAGTAAAAGGTCGTTGATTCCCACACTATAATTAACGCAGCTATATT
>JAGMEZ010000030.1 GCA_023127905.1 Caldifarciminota bacterium | reverse complement strand
TGGCTCCAGAAAGATATTACACTTAGATCCTGGCAGGTTTCTTTTTAAAAGTTTAAGAAAGAAATCAGGACTGGGGTCCTTAAGATTGCTTATAGCTGGAGGTGCTGCTCTTCCCCTCTGGGTATCAGAAGGGTTCAGGGAATTTGGTTTCAATCTCATCCAGGGGTATGGACTGACTGAGACATCACCTATTACAAATATAAATCCGCTTGAGAAAGTAAAACCTGCATCTGTAGGACCACCTATTCCTGGTATTGAGATGAAGATCGTTAACCCTGATGAGCATGGGATTGGGGAAATTGTTGTTAAAGGTCCAATAGTAATGCAAGGTTATTATAAGGATGAAGAAGAGACAAATAAAGTACTGAAAGAAGGGTGGTTATACACAGGTGATTTTGGAAGGATTGATAAGGATAACTATTTCTATATAACAGGAAGAAAGAAGAGTGTGATTGTTTCGCAAGCTGGAAAAAACATCTATCCTGAAGAGATTGAGGAAGAGCTTCTTCTGAGTGACTTTATTGAGGAGGTTTTAGTTATTGGCAAAATAAATCCTGATACAAAGAGGGAAGAGGTTCATGCAATTATTTATCCCAACTGGGAAAGCCTGGATGCGTACACAAAAGAGAAAGGAGTCGATCAGACTGAAACCTGGATAAATTCCTTTTTCAAAGAAGAAATAGAGAAGTATTGTAAGGAGCTTGCCGATTATAAAAGGGTGAAATCATTCTCCATTAGAGAAGAAGAATTTCCCAAGACAACAACAAAGAAGATAAAAAGATTTCTCTTCCAGGAAGAGACAATTCAGACAGATAAATAGAAATTTATTATTTATTTGTCATTGCGAGTATTTTTTCGACAAGCTCAGGATAAACTCCAGCGAAGGAAAGCGATCCCATTTTTAATAAAACAGGCGAGGCTTCCAGCCTCGCGTTCTATTGTAGGGGCAACCCTTGCGGTTGCCAATATTTGGAATGAATCAAGTTCGGTGAGTAAATAGAATGGAGAAAAAACAAATGCGACATATCTGTCGCATTTAACTCCTTATATTTTTACCCTTATGAAAATAGCTAATTTACAGTGGCATTTCTGTCTTAGCTTAAGTTCACATATTCTCGGACTTATCTGAAATGGTCAATTAAGGCGCGACATTATTGTCGCAGTTTTTAATGAAGATAGTGCATTTCTAAAGGCAACAACTATTTTATAAAATATAAGTTTATATATTATGGTACTTATAATTCAGAAGTACATTCTGGCACGAAAATTGCGCTATTATAATACTATTAAAAAATAAATATAGGTGGCTATTTAATTTTTTAATGACTTCATTGAACAGAAACTTTTGAATATTGTTCTTTGACATAGAAAAAGCATATTAAAGCTTCAGGGTTTGCCGGGGCAAAAAAGGAGATTAAAATGAAAAAAGCTACTTCTCTATACTTATTAATTATGTTTGCAATCATCTTAGGTTCTATTTTCATGACTGTTGAAAGTGCTTAATCGTATGACTTAAGTGGATACGTATGGTATGTTGTAAGTGGTCAAACTCCGCCTTCAGGTTACACTTTATTTATAAGAACCAGAAAAGAAGGCTCAAACTGGACTTACTGGAAGAAACAGCCAGGGAATGGCTCATGGTACGGAGTAAATGTATCTGGCGAAGGATACTATGATATTCATGCTAGGCATAAGGAAGACGGTGAATGGAAAACTGATGGATGTAAATATGATGTTTACTTTGATGGAATTAATACAACATATACAGATTTTAGAGTTTACGATTGGGGCCTACCTGAACCATAATTAAAACTAATAAATAGCTAAAAACACACTGGCAAACCTTGGAGCGTAAATTACGCAGAATAATATGATATTTATAATAGAAAAACACAAAAATATTTTCTTGACATATGATAGAAATTTAAATATAGTAGGTATATAAAATTTGATAGGAAAATTGGGAATTAAATGCAAATAATTTTTTTTATATTTTTCATTCTTTTCACATTGAATCATCTACAATCCTCTTCTACTTCATCCTTACTCTCTTCACAGGCTATTTTGAGAGTAGATAATTACTGGGTGGATTCACTTAATATGAATATGGTTGGAATGTGGAATTTTGGTTATCCATGTGCAATTTATGCAAAAGATAACTATCTTTATTTGGGTTCAGGAGGATGTGTCATAATTTTTGATTTAAGTGATTCAACAAATCCCGAGAAAATCGGAGACATATCTTTTCCTGGAACGGACGTTCGCGGGATTTATATTCAGGATACTTTGATGTTTATCGGAGATGGCGAAAAAGGTTTGAGAATTGCAAATATTTCAGACCCTTTTCAACCTATAGAAATAGGTAGTTATGGTAGTTATTTCTCGCATAGTGTTTTTGTAAGAAATAACCTCGCTTATGTAACTGAACTTAACAGTGAAATAATAGGGGAACTAGTAATTTACGATATCTCAAATCCTCAAGAACCTCATATACTGTCAAAAGATACATTGCCAGAATTTCATCCAAATGATGTTATTGTAAAAGACAAATACGCATATGTAGCTAATGGACAAGGTGGTTTACGTGTAATAGATGTATCAGATTCCACAAATCCTTTTGAAATAAGCCATTTTATTCCTCCAATATATGGGACATATGTAAATTCACTTGCCCTCTGTTGCGATTCTATACTTCTTTTTAGTGCTGAACCAGGTGTAGGTAATGGTGGTCTATGGGTAATAAATATCAAAGACCCATACGATCCTTACCCAATGGGATGTGATACAAGTTTTTGGGTAGGGTTGGATGTGAGTTATTTTTCTCATTATGCATATGTCAGCAGTGCTGAAGATATAAAGATAATAGATTTTTCTACTCTCTCATATCCTCATATTGTTGGTGAGCTACATACTCCCTTTGCACTATTTAATGTAGTAAACACAAACATTGGGTCGATTATTTATGCAGGTGAATGGAGGAAAAATGGTTTAAGGACAGTTAATGCATCAGATCCAACTTTGCCAATTACAATTGATTACGATATTATCCCAGACTTGTCCATTGATGTTAGTGTCCAAGGAAACTATGCGTATATTGCAAATTTTTACTCAGGTGTATATGTTCTAG
>JAGMEZ010000003.1 GCA_023127905.1 Caldifarciminota bacterium | reverse complement strand
CTCTGTTCCAGTTTTGCATCACTGGCGAAGAAATACTGTGGAACAGTTTATGGCATAGGACTTCACAATGCTGTTAATATGGGCTGGATACATAACGAAGGTCTTAATGTGATGAGAAGTTTAAGGCTTTCACTTGATAAGCATAACATTCTCAATCCAGGGAAGACAACAGCCCCAAGGATTCCAGGATTTTTTGTTGCTATGTTTATGTTCATGATGAAAACGGTCCCTTTTCTTGTCCGTTTCATACTTGACACCATGAAGTACATACCAACAGGCTTTTTGAGATTTGTTTTTAAGATTGTTGGGGGAAATATAAAATGACAGAACAGGAAATCATAGAACAGGTATATACCTGCGCAAGCTGCGGATACTGTCGTTTTGGATGTGTAGTCTATAACGAGATTGGTTTTGAGTCGTTGACTGTTCGTGGCAGAATGCAAATTCTGAAAAAGATAATCGAAGGGAAGATGAAACTCACAAAACCAATCATTGAATCTATGTACATGTGTGCTCAGTGTCAGAACTGTAATGTCAGATGTCCGACCGGTATCGATTTTGTGAAAATATCGGAGGCAATCAGGGAAACCCTTCTGAAAGAGAAAATCGCACCTGAATCTCAAATAACGCTCAGTGAAAATCTAGCAAAAGACAGCAATCCTTTTCGTGAACCTCTTGAAGAAAGGGGAAGCTGGCTTCCAAGTAATTATCCGCTTGGGAAAAAAAGCGAAAATCTCTACTTTGTTGGATGTACCGGTTCATATTCATTAAACAGAATACCAAAATCAATAATGCGTGTCCTTGACAGCATCGGCTTCGACTACACAATTCTTGGACCGGATGAGAGATGCTGCGGAAGCCCAATATTAAGAGCCGGAGATAGAGAAACAGCAACAAAAACGATTGAAAAGAACATAGGGCAGTTCCGTAAACTCGGGGCAAAAACAATAATTACTGCTTGTGCAGGATGCCACACAACATTTATTCATCATTATCCTCCAGACTTTAACTATATACATTTTACCCAGCTCTTTGCTAAATTGATTAAGGAGGGTACACTTGTCTTTGAAAAGGAACTTAATGAAAAGGTGATATATTTTGATGGATGTGACCTTGGTAGACATTCAGGAATATATGAAGAACCAAGGGAAATACTAATGGCAATACCTGGTATAGAACTTATTGAGTTTCAATACAATCGTGAAGAAGCAGAATGCTGCGGAGGTCCAGTGCTTGGTGCAAACGCTGACCTGGCGCGAAAGATTGCTGCTACGAGAGTACAGGAAGCAATAGATAGAGGGGCAACACTTCTCGTAACTGCTTGTCCAACCTGCTTACTGAATTTCAAAGAGGGAGCAAGAACAACAGGTTTGCAACTGCAAATGCAGGACCTTTCATTGCTCCTTCCTAAATATGTCAAAGCAAAGAAAAAGGATTAAACAACAGAAAGTTAGAAATGGGTAGAATAAAAAAGGTAATAAATAACATATATAAGATACCTGGTGATGCAACCCT